>DATDIY010000295.1:0-9749 GCA_036520815.1 Acidimicrobiales bacterium | reverse complement strand
CGGCGCACCGCCGCCTCGAGGGCGTCGACGTCCTCGCCGATCTCGCCGACGTTCTCCACGTGCCACCCGTAGGCCTCGAAGCGCTTGTGGGCGTCGTCGGACAGCGCCAGCTCGGTGGGGCCGTCGATGGAGATGTGGTTGTCGTCGTAGACCCCGACGAGCTTGCCGAGGCCGAGGTGCCCCGCGAGCGAGGAGGCCTCGTGGCTGAGGCCCTCTTCGAGGTCGCCGTCGCCGCAGAAGAAGAAGGTGTGGTGGTCGAACAGCTGGGGGCCGAACCGGGCCCGCAGCCAGTGCTCGGCAAGGGCGAGGCCGACCGCGTTGGCGAGGCCCTGGCCGAGGGGACCGGTGGTGACCTCGATGCCCTCGGTGTGGTGGACCTCGGGGTGGCCGGGGGTCTTCGAGCCCCACTGGCGGAACTCCCGCAGGTCGTCGAGGGTGAGGCGGTAGCCGGTCAGGTACAGCATCGAGTACTGCAGGACCGAGGCGTGCCCGTTGGACAGCACGAAGCGGTCCCGGTTGGGCCAGTGGGGATCGGATGCGTCGTAGCGCATGATCCGCGTCCAGAGCGTGTACGCGAGCGGAGCGAGGGCCATCGCCGTGCCCGGGTGGCCGGAGTTGGCCTGCTGGGGCATGTCCATGGCCAGGCCCCGGATCGCGTCGATCGTGCGGTTTTCGAGCTGACGGTCGGTCACCCGGGGAACCTTAGTGAAGGGGGCGAGCGGAAGATCACGGTCACGGCGGTGAATCCGTGCAGGAAGCTCCGTCCTCCGACCGGGCCGACCTCCCCGGCGCAGAACATCCCCGCGACAGCCGCGGTGCCGAGCGACTCGGTCACCACCGAGGCGTCGTGGTCGGGCTCGCCGAACAGTCGCATGCCCCGGCCGTTGCAGGTGAACACCAGGGCGGACTGGCCCTCGTGTTCGTCCATCAGATGACGTAGCTCGAGGTCCGCGGACGCGGCGTCGCGGACCTGGAACTGCACGGTCGAGCCGACCTCGACGAGGTCGCCGACGGCCACCGCGCCGTTGGATGGGTCGGCGCCGAGCACGTTGCGCACGAGGAAGTCGCCCATCCCGAAGTCGAGCTCGTGCTCGTCGACGACCCGCCCCAGGTGCAGGCCCTGCGCGGCGGACGCCCGAACGCCTTCGTCGAGCGCGGCAAGGGTCTCCTGGAGCCGGTCGAGGGCGGGCCGTCCGGCGAGCTCGAGCAGCATGTTGCGCTCCGCCCTGGTGACGGTGAGGGGCTGGCCGATGGGGGAGCACCCCTGGCTGACGACGACCTCCACCGGCAGGTCGGCACCGAGGAGCACGACCACCGCACCGCGGTCATGGAGCCGGTCGTCGAGCACGAGGAAGTTGGCCCCCGGACCGACCCCGGCCGAAGCGACCCCGCCGGCCACGACGAGATCGGGGTGGGAGTCCTGCAAGGCTCCGAGAACGGCGTCGGTGGGGAAGCCGGGATCGGCGAGGAGCAGGGCGGTGCCGGCGGTGGCGAGCTCGTCGTCCTCGATGCCGACGAGTGCATGGCTGTCGCCGGTGTCGACGACGTCGAGGTGCCGAGCGGTCACGGGACCGGTGCGACCGGCCCAGATCGAGATGGCGGGAACCTCCTCGAGCTCGTGGCGGCCGGCGACCACCGACACGGCGGTGGCGCCGACGAGGCAACCGGGCCGGAGCAGTTCGCGCACGGTCGCGGCGATGTCCTCGAGAACCCCGCGATGGGGACCGGTGACGAAGAGCACGGCCAGATCGGGCGGCCCGTCGAGCTGTTCGAGCAGTTCGCCGAGCACCTCACCGGTCGCCTGGGTGGCGAGCGGGTGCTCCGAGCAGGCAGCGGCGAAGTCCATGCTCAGTCGACCGGCGGCAGCAGGGTGTACGGCACGACCACCACGGGGCCCATGTCGACACGGCAGTGCGCCTCGACCGTGCCGTAGTCGTCGAAGGCGAGCTCGGCCCGCACGAGGCGGTAGTTGAAGCGGCCCGGCTCGACCTGGAGGGGCTGGACGTTGCGGGCGATCTGCTCGTCTCCCCGGCGGTACACGACCTCGAGGGCACCGGTGCCGTTCCCGTCGGGCTGGCAGTGGACGATCACGCAGAGGTGCGGTTCGACTGTCAGCGGCACCGGCGAGGGAGCTGGTCCCGAGAACTGCACGCCTGTCAGGTCGATGCGCGTCGAAGGGCCCGGCACCTGGCGTAGGTCGATGCCCTCGATGAACAGGGCGGCGATGATGTCCATGGCGACCGAACGTACCGGGATTCCCGCTCGAACCGGGGTTCTCGTGGCTACCCTTGCCGGGTGGCAGTCAGCGCGGGAACCAGCACCACTCGGGAGACCATCCTCCTCGAGGCAGAACGCTGCTTCGCCGAGCACGGCTACGACGGCACCTCGCTGAACGACATCGCCGAGGCGGTGGGGATCCGTCGCTCGAGCGTCCTCCACCACTTCCCGTCGAAGGACGCGATCTACCGCGAGGTGTTCGAACGGGCCCTCGCCGAGTGGATGGTCCGGGTCGACACCGCGACCTCCAGTCCGGTGGAGGGCTGGCCCAAGGTCGACTTCGTGCTCACCGCCGGGTTCCGCTTCTTCATGGAGCATCCCGAGTTCGTCCGCATCGCCCGACGCGAGGCGCTCGACGGCGGGGAGCGGCTCGGCGTCGACCTCGGGGTGTCGCTGCAGCCGTTGTTCCGCAAGGCGGTGGCCTACTTCGACCGGGAGATGGCGGCGGGCCGGTTCCGTCGCTTCGACGCCGAGCAGCTGCTGCTGACTGGATATGGCGCCCTGCTCAGCTATTTTTCGGACCTGCCATTCATCGAGGGGTTGCTCGACCGCGACCCCTTGGATGCGGAGGTCCTGGAAGCACGCCTGGAGCACCTCCGGTCGTTCTTCCGCGCTGCGCTCGAACCGTGACCGACCCACCCCCGAACACCATCTCCCGCTCCTTCCGGCTGGCCCTCGTGGCGGTGGTGCTCGGGATCGCAATCGTGGGTGCGGCCTTCACGCCGGCCGCCGCCGACGACGAGCCCGCACCCCCGGTCCCGGCCACACCGGTGCTCTCGGCCCGGCGGCTGCCCGGCGTGTTGCAGGGGACCGTCGCCGACCCGGCGATGGCCGAGAAGCTCGACAGCTACCTCGACCGCGCCGCCGGCGACGCCTGTGCGGTGGTGCTCGATCGGGGCCGGCTCGCCTACAGCCGCGACGCGCAGGAGTCCCAGGTGCCGGCGTCGATCCTCAAGCTGCTGACCGGCACCGCCGCCCTCGAGGTGCTCGGAGCGGACTCCCACCTGACCACCGTCGTGGGCGCCGTCGCACCGATGGCCGACGGGGTCGTCGACGGCGACCTGTTCCTGGTGGGCGGTGGTGATCCGCTGCTGACGACGCCGGGATACCAGGAGAGCCTCGACGACACGGGCCAGGTCGTGGAGCAGTACGCCGAGCTGGCTGACGCGCTCGTCGCAGCTGGTCTGCGCGAGGTCACCGGCGACATCGTGGGGGACGACTCCCGCTACGACACCGAGCGATGGATCCCGAGCTGGCCGGACCGCTACCAGCGCGAGGGCTTCATCGGCCCGCTGTCGGCCCTCATGGTGAACGACGGTCAAACCGGCTTCACCACCTCACCGGACCAACCCAACCCGAGCCGCAAGCCGGGCGACCCGCCGGCGCTGGCGGCCCAGACCCTGAAGACACTGCTTTCCGATCGGGGTGTGGCGGTGCGTGGTGCGGGGGTCACGGGCGAGGCGCCCGACGAGTTGAGCGAGGTGGCCCGCAAGGACTCGTTGCCGATCGCGGACCTCGTCGGCGAGATGCTGACCTCGTCGGACAACACGACCGCGGAGCTGCTCACCCGGGAGATGGGCCTGGCGGCGCGGGGTGAGGGGACGACCGAAGCCGGGCTCGGCGCGATCGTCGAGACCCTCGGCTCGCTCGGCTACGACACCACCGGGCTCGAGCTCAACGACGGCTCCGGTCTCGATCCGGAGAACACCGTGCCGTGCCCGCTCGCACTCGAGGTGCTGACCCGAGCGGGCCGCGACTCGGTGATCGGCCGGTCCCTCGCCGTCGCCGGGGAGACCGGCACTCTGCGCAAGCGCATGCTCGACTCGCCGGCGACCGGGCGGGTGCACGCCAAGACCGGCACCCTCAACGCCGTGAACGCACTGGCGGGCTGGGCCGACACCCCGACCGGGAACGCCATCACGTTCCTCATGATCCAGAACGGCTCGCAGCCGGGTGGGCTGGCGTGGGTCGACCGCTACGCCGAGCTGCTCATGGACTACGCGGAGGCCCCCGGACTCGACGTGCTCGGCCCGCTCCCCGTCGTTCCCTGACGCTGTCCCGGGTCAGACCACCTGGCCGGCGCTGGTGTGGATCACCTGGCCGGTGATCTGGCGGCTCTCGGGCAGGCAGAGGAAGAGGATGACGTTGGCCACGTCCTCTGGGGTCGACGGGCGGTGGAACAGGTTCTCGAGAGGGCCGGAGCTCACGACCCGCCGGTAGGCGTCCTCGTCGCCGATGCCCGCGGTCATGGGCGTCATGGTCATTCCCGGTGCGACGGCGTTGACGTTCACGTCATGGGGCGCCAGGTCGGCCGCGGAGGCCCGGGTGAGGCCGTTCAGCCCTGCCTTCGACGCGGCATAGATGGCGGGGGCCGACACGGATCGGAACGCAGCGCTGGAGCTGACGTTGACGATCCTGCCGCCTCCTCCCCGCTCGACCATGTGGGCACCGACGGCGCGTGTGAGCAGCAGCGGGGCCCGCAGGTTGACGGCGAGCACGGCGTCGAGGGACTCGTCGGAGAAGCTGAGGACGTTGTGGGGGCCACCGGTCGTTCCCGCCGAGTTCACGAGCACGTCGATTCGACCAAGCTCGGCCAGGACCGACGCGACGAGCTCGGTGATGGCGGTGGGCTCGGCCAGGTCCGTGGGGCAGGGAAGGGCGCGGACACCGAGCGGGGCGATCTCCGCCGCGGTCTCGCGGAGGCGCGCGGCGTCGACGTCGACCAACGCCACCTCAGCTCCGGCACCGGCGAGGGCGACGGCGGCAGCTCGCCCGATGCCCGACGCTGCGCCGGTCACCAGCGCGACCTGGTCCGCGAGCGGTCCTGCAGCCATCGTCGTCTCCCCCTCAGCAGTGGCGATGCGTCGTCACCATAGGCGGCTGGTCGAAGCGGTCCGGAGGCGCCCGCGTCGAGACCGAGCCATGTCCGGCGGGTCGCGCCTACCGTGACGGCGTGGACGAGGCGACGCCGATGTTCCCGCTCGGGGGAGTGCTGTTCCCGGGCATGCCGCTGCGGTTGCGGGTGTTCGAACCGCGGTACCGCACGATGGTCGCGGACTGCCTCGAGGGCACTCCGGAGTTCGGGGTGGTGCTCATCGAGCGCGGCAACGAGGTCGGGGGCGGTGATGTCCGCACCGACGTCGGCACGGTCGCCCGGATCGTCGAGGCGGGCCGGTACGACGACGGTCGCTGGGCCCTCGCCACCGTCGGTGTCCGGCGGGTACGGGTGCGCCGGTGGCTGGCCGATGAGCCCTATCCGCGCGCCGAGTTGGAGGACTGGCCCCAGGAGGGTGATGCACCGTCCGCCGAGGAACGACGCACGGTGACCGGCGCATTCCGGCGGCTCCTCGCCCTCGCCGCCGAGATGGGGGCGCCCGGGCCGCCGGCCACCGTGGAGCTCGCCGACGAGCCAGCCGTCGCCGTCTACCAGATGGCCGCCGGAGCACCGCTGGGGCCGGCCGACGGTCACGTCGTTCTCGGTTCGGCAAGCCTCGCCGAGCAGTGGCGACGTCTCGGCGAGCTCATGGTCGACCAGGCCGAGCTGCTCGAGGCACGTGTGGCCATGGCCGAGGGCGACGACGGCTTCGAGACGCCGTAGCCACGTCCTGGCGTGCTCCCTCCGGCCAGGAGGCCCGAGTACGCTCCTGGCCAGGTCGTACGGGACGACCACTCGCTCGCAGGAACCCATCTGAAAGGACGTGCGTGGCTCGCTCCTCGAAGTCCGTGCCCGACACCGTGCAGGAGCTCCGGGACCTCCTCGTCGCCTATGGCAAGCAGGAGACGATCGACCCGCTGCGCAACCTCGGGCGCTACCTCGGTTTCGGGCTCGCCGGCATCGCGCTGCTCACTCTCGGCACCTTCTTCCTGGCCTTGTCGGCCCTGCGGGCGCTGCAGACGATGACGGGGGACGTGTTCGCGGACTGGCGGTCGTTCCTCCCCTACGTGATCGTCCTGCTCGCGCTGAGCGGCGTCATCGCCTTGGCCGTGTCCCGCATCAGCACCAGCAGCCCCGGGCCCGCCGACACCGTGTTCGATCCGAGGAAGGCGTGATGGGCACCACCGGACGCATCACCCCCGACGACATCGAGTCGAAGTTCCGCGAGATCCAGGGCGAGGTCGTGGAGGTCGAGCACGAAGCGCTCGACTACGCCGCTATCGCCGTCGCTGCGGTCGCAGTCACCATCGTGGTGGTGGCGTTCCTGCTCGGGAGTCGGCGCGGGAAGAAGCGGCGCGCCATCGTCGAGATCCGGCGCATCTGATGGCACTGCTCGAGACGGCCCGCTCCCTGGGGCTCACCAAGGGCCTGTTCGGACGTAGCCGCGTCTGGCTCGTGCTCGGCGGGCTGGCGTGGGGCATCAAGGCCATCGGCTGGTCGCGCCACTACCGCGAACGCACCATCTTCCGGCAGGTGGTCGAGGCGGGCGACACCCTGCTCATCTCGGCGACCGGTCCTCCGCCCACCCGGAGGCAGCATCGCAAGTCGTTGCGGGTCGAGCGGCGTCGGGCTCGCAAAGAGCTGGCCGAGCGGATCCTCTGACCTCCCTGGCCCGAGCCGCGTCCGCCGCCCCCGCCGGCCTGCGATCATGGGCGCCGTGAAGGTCCTGTTGCGCAACCCCCGTCGTGAGGTCGAGGTACCCGGCCCCATCACCGTCGTGAACCTCCTGAAGCGGCTCGATCTCAACCGTGAATCGGTGCTGGTCATCCAAGAGGGCACGCTGGTCGCCGGCGACGCCACCCTCGACGACGGCGACGCCGTGGAGATCCGGCCCGTCATCTCCGGAGGTGCGGAATGAAGTGCGTCGTCTGCAAGGGCCCTGCGATCATCGACATCCGCCGCCACAACGCCAACTTCTGCTCCGACCACTTCCTGGAGCAGTGTCGCCGCCAGGTCACCAAGGCCATCGACGAGTTCTCCATGATCGCTCCGGGGGAGCGGGCCCTCGTCGCGGTGTCGGGAGGCAAGGACTCCCTCGCCGTGTGGGACCTGCTCGTCGAGCTCGGCTACGAGGCCGACGGGCTCTACGTCGGCCTGGGCATCGGTGAGTACAGCGACAGCTCCGGCACCTACGCCCGGGAGTTCGCCCGGTCGCGTGGGCTCAGCCTTCTGGAGGTCGACCTGCCCGGGACCTACGGGTACGACATCCCCTCCGGGTCGCGGGCCGCGCGCCGGGCGCCCTGCTCGGCCTGCGGCCTGTCGAAGCGGCACGTGTTCGACGCCGCCGCGGTCGAGGGCGGCTACGACGTGCTCGTCACCGGCCACAACCTCGACGACGAGGCCGCCGTGCTCATGGGCAACACGCTGCACTGGCACACCGAGTACCTCGGCCGCCAGCTCCCGGTGCTGCCCGAGCGCGACGGCTTCCCCCGCAAGGTGAAGCCGTTGGTGCGGCTCACCGAGCGGGAGATGGCCGCCTACTGCGTCGTGCGCGGCATCGACTACCTGGTGGAGGAGTGCCCGATGTCCGCCGGCAACCGGCACCTGTCCTACAAGGCGGCGCTGAACGACATCGAGCTGGCGTCCCCTGGGGCGAAGCACGCCTTCTACTTCGGGTTCCTCGATCGGGCCGCGGCCCACTTCGCGCCGGAAGCGGAGTCCGACCGGGCCGAGCTCGGCGCGTGCCAGCGCTGCGGTGCGCCGACGCCCGCCGAGGTGTGCGCGTTCTGTCGCCTGGTCGAACGCGCCGGAGGCAGCGTGCCCGAGAGCGGTGAGACGGTGGTCGAGGTCTCGCTCGGTCCGACCCGTTCGTCGGTGGACGGAACCGCTCGCCTGGAGGGAGTGCGATGAGCCGGGTCTTCGAGGAGGGCGACCGCGTGTTGCTCATCGACCACAAGAAGCGCCGTTACCTGGTCACGCTGAAGGACGGGGGCGAGTTCCACTCCCACGCCGGCTTCGTCCCCCATGACTCCATCATCGGGGTGCCCGACGGAAGCACCGTCCAGTCGACGCGCAACAGCCCTTACCTCGCGGTGCGACCGACCCTGTCGGACTTCGTGCTCAAGATGCCCCGCGGCGCCCAGGTCATCTATCCGAAGGACCTCGGTCCCATCCTGATGCTGGCCGACATCTTCCCCGGCGCCCGCGTCCTCGAATCGGGGATCGGTTCGGGTGCGCTGTCGATGGCGATGCTGCGCGCCGGAGCCGACATCGTCGGCTACGAGATGCGCGAGGACTTCGCCAACCGTGCCCAGGCGAACGTGGGGTCGTTCCTCGGCGACGAGGCGCTGGCTCGCTACCGGGTCGAGATCCGCGACTGCTACGACGGCATCGACGAGACCGACCTCGACCGGGTCGTGCTCGACCTCCCCGAGCCGTGGCAGGTGGTGAAGCACGCCGAACGGGCCCTGCATCCCGGCGGCATCCTCCTCGCCTACACGCCGTCGATCGTGCAGGTGATGCAGCTGCGCGATGCGCTCGACGCCAGCGCCTTCGACATGCCCGAGACCGTCGAGGTGCTCAACCGGACCTGGCACGTGGAGGGCCAGGCCGTCCGTCCCGATCATCGCATGGTCGCCCACACCGGCTTCCTGACCCACGCCCGCCTGCTCGGCGAGTGAGGTCGACGTCGGGTCGACGTTGAGGGTGCGGAGTCGACCTCGATGAGCTTCATGGACGTGGTCTTCTTCGGCCTGGCCGTCGTCGCCGTCGTCGGCGGCTACCGGCTGGGCTTCGTCACCCGGGTCGTGTCGTGGATCGGGCTCGCCCTCGGGCTGTTCGTCGCAGTCCGGCTCCTGCCCCCGTTCCTCGACCTGCTCGAAACGACGAGCCAGGGCCTGGTGCTCGGCCTGGTCGTGGGCATCCTGCTCGTCGGAGCCTCACTCGGCCAGGCCTTGGGGTTCGTGGTCGGCGGCCGATTGCGGCCTCGCCGCGCCGACGGTGTCATCGGTGCCACAGATCGGGTCCTCGGTGGCTTCGCCGGTCTGGTCGGGCTGGTGGTGGTGGTGTGGCTGGTGCTCCCCGTGCTCGTGGCGAGCCCCGGGTGGATGTCCCGTCAGGCCACGACGTCGTGGGTGGCCCGGACCATCGACTCGACCCTGCCACCGCCGCCCGACGCCATGCAGACCCTGCAGGCCCTCGTCGGCGACGACGCCTTCCCCGACGTCTTCGAGGCGCTGCGGCCCACCCCCGACCTCGGCCCACCGCCGGAGGCGTCCGGGCTCGACGAGGCCACGGCCGACGCCGTCGCCCGGTCGGTGGTGAAGATCGAAGGAGTGGCCTGCAGCCGGGTGCAGGACGGCACCGGGTTCGTCGTGGCCGACGGGTTGGTGGTCACCAACGCCCACGTCGTGGCGGGGGAGTCGACCACCGACGTGATCCGTGACGACGGACAACGCCTGGACGGCGACGTCGTCGCCTTCGACCCGGATCGCGATCTCGCCCTCGTCGCCGTCGACGACCTGGACCGACCCGCGCTCCCGGTTCGGAGCGGCACGGCGGCCGATGACGCCATCGGCGGCGTGTTCGGTCATCCGGG
>DATDIY010000294.1:0-4859 GCA_036520815.1 Acidimicrobiales bacterium | reverse complement strand
ACCAGGGCCAGACCGGCGGCCACGTCGAGGCGCAGGAACCGCGATGTCTGGTCGTAGATCTCCACTTCGAGCGTGCGGTTGCGAATGCCTCCGAGGATGAGGACCACGCCGAACGAGGTGAAGGTGAACAGGAACACGATGGACGCCGCTGCCGCCACAGCCGGTCGAACCAGCGGCCAGGTCACCTCCCGGAACGTCCGCCAGGGGGAGGCCCCGAGCGTTCGGGCGGCGTCGCCGATCCGAGGATCGAGGGTCGCCCAGTAGCCCCCGACGGTGCGCACCACGACCGCGTAGTTGAAGAACACATGAGCGATCAGGACTGCCCAGATCGTTCCCGACAGGTCGATGCCGCTCACGCCGTTCGGTCCGATCACCCCGAGGAAGGCGACGCCCACCACGACCGTCGGCAGGACGAACGGAACCAGCAGCACCGCCCAGAGGATCCGTTTGCCGGCAAAGCGGTACCGAGCGAACAGGGCCGCCCCGGGCAGGCCGACGGCGACGGTCAACACCGTCGACACCACGGCCTGCCAGAGCGTGAACCACGCGACCCGCCGGATGACCGGGTCGGTGACGACATCGCCAACCGAGGAGAGGTTCCACGCGCCGTCGACGTGCAGTCCCCGTTCGACGATCGCGGCGACCGGCCACACGAAGAACACCGCGAGGAACAGCAGCGGTGGCGCGACGAGCGCGGCGCGCCACCACTGCCGACGGGGCGGCGCGCTCAGCGGAACAGGGTCGACCACTGCTGGAGCCACCGCTCCTGGTTCTCGCCGACCTCACGGAACCCGATGCTGAGCGGGTCGGGCACAGGGGTCGTGAACTTGACCCAGCTCTCGGGCACCTGCGCCTGGCTGTTCACCGGGAACACGTACATCTGACCGGGGACGTCCTCCTGGAAGGGCAACGAGAGCATGAACTCGAGGAAGGCGGCGGCCGCCTTCGGCTGCTTGGTTCCCTTCAGGATCCCGGCGAACTCGGTCTGGCGGTAGCAGGTGTCGGCGAGCACCCCGGTCGGGGCCTCATCGGCAGCGATGCTCGGATCGGTCACCTCGACGGGCGGGCTGGAGGCGTAGCTCACGACGAGCGGCCGATCGCCCTCTCCGCTGCCCCCGGAGAAGGAGCCGTAGTACGCCGTCTCCCAGCCGTCGACGACCGACACGCCGTTGTCCTTGAGTTTCTGCCAGTACTGCAGCCATGGGGCCGAGGCGCTGGTGTCGTCGCCTCCTCCCTCCTCCGCGATGGTGGCGAGGAGGAACGCGAGTCCGGGCGAGGAGCTGGAGGGGTCCTCGACGACGAGCTTGTCCTTCAGCGCCGGCTGCAGGAGGTCGTCGAACCCGGTCGGCAGCGGCAGGTCCTGGCTCGTGAACCACTCCCGGTCGTAGTTGACGCACACGTCGCCGTGGTCGATCGGGGTGACCCGGTGCTTGTCGTCGACCTGGTACTCGCTCGGCACGGTTCGGAGTCCGTCCGCCTCGTAAGGCCGGAAGAGGCTGGCGACGAACGCCCTGCCGAGCGAGTTCTCGTCGATGCCGAACAGCACGTCGCCCTCCGGGTTGTCCTTGGTGAGGATCGCCTTGTTCACGACGGTGACGGCGTCGCCGGAGGGCAACAGCCGCACGGCGACTCCGGTCTCCTCGGTGAACTGCTCGAGCACCGCATCGCTGACGGCGAAGGAGTCATGGGTGACGACGGTGATGGTCGTGCCGTCGGCGAAGCGCGGGAGCGTGCCCTCGCTGATGGCACCTCCGAGCACGGCGGTGTCGTCCGGTGATCCCTCGGAGCTGTCACTCGAGCAGGCGGCGCCGACCAGGGCGAGGGTGACCACTGCGGCGAACGCGATGAGGGCGGGCCGGGCCCGTCGACGCAGGGGGCGCGGCACCGGCGGCCCGCCGGCGGTGGCAGTGCGGGATCTGGCATTGCGGGTCATGACGGTCCTCGTCGTTGGTCGGTGTCGATGGTCATGTGCGGTCGAACTCGGGTCGTACGACGAGCACCGCTCCCCCGGTCAGGGCGACAGCAGCCTCGGTGGCGGCGAGCTCGTTGCTCACCCCTCGGGTGCTGCCGGCGATCAGGGTTTCGCCGTGGAGCGCGAAGCGAAGGCCTTCGGTGCGGACACCCTCCGCGGCGCCGTGCACCGGGAGGATGGTGACGAGCTGACCGGGCCGTCCGGAGAATCGGATCCCCGGCCCCGGGCGCACCACCGTCACGACCGCCGACCCCACCAGTGCCTCGAGCTCGACTGCGTCGTACTTCGACGCCGCCAGCACCAAGGCGTTGGCGAGGAAGTGGTCGAGGCGCCCGCCGTGACCCCCGAGAACGACGACGCGGCCAGCACCGAGGCCGACCGCCGTGTCGAGCGCGAGCTCGAGGTCGGTCGCGTCCTTGGCGACCGGGTAACGCTCGACGCGGCTGCCCTCCGCCTCGACCGTGGCCAGCAGGGCGGGGTCCACCGAGTCGAAGTCGCCGACAGCGACATCGATCCGCAGGCCCAGTCCCACGGCGTGGGCAACACCCGAGTCGGCCGCCACCACGATGCGCTCCCCGTCCGGGGGAAGGCCGAGCGCGTCGACCAGCTCCGGATCAGGGGGGTCGCCGCCGGTGACGACGACGACGAGCGGTGGACTGACTGCCACTGGTTCCTCGTGTGCTCGCAGGGGTCACACGGGCCCGGAAACACAAGCAGGGCACGAACCGAAACTCCCTTCGCCGGCATGACCCGGATCAGGTGAACGGTCGGAGGGGAAACGCCCCTCCCTCTCAGCCCGGCTGCCCGGACTCCCGTGTTCGCCGACGACGCTACACCGCGCCGAGGGCAGCGACTGCCAGTGGAGGCGGGCCGGGCGCGCCGACCTGGGATTTCCCGCGATGTGGAACATAGGGGTGGGTCCGACGACTCGAATTACATTGCAGTTTCGTTAAGGAGACCGCTTTGGGTGGTCGATACATCACTCGCCGTTGCGCTCGGAAGAGCGCCCAACCGTGCGAGGTCGCCACCCATGATGGACACCACCCGTCGCCGGATTCTCCTTCTCCTACTGGTCTCGGTGCTGCTCGTCAGCGGAGTCGCCGGCGTCCAGATGCACAACGACTCGGCCGAGGCGATCACCTACTCGGGTCCGATCACCATCACGAAGGGTGGCGTCTACTCCGGCAACTGGGAGTCCAAGAACACGGGACCGGCGGTCACCATCGCCACGACCGAGCCGGTCGTGATCGAGAACTCCAACGTCCGGGGCTTCGGTCACCTGATCAGCATCGGCGTGAAGGCCGACGTGACCGTGCGCAACAGCTACGGCGAGGGCCTCTGGAACTCCACCGCCGGCACCAACTTCGGTCGGTTCATCTGGTCCTACGGCGGCGTCAAGAACCTGATCGTCGAGCACAACGAGACCGTGCGGGCCGCCGCCGTCAAGGTCGTCGACGCCCGGCCGACCTCGCTGAAGATCCGGTACAACAAGGCCAAGAACATCTACGGCGACGACTCCAACTGCTGCGGCGGTGGCTACATGCAGTTCGTCCAGTTCGGCAACGTCGTCGGCGGCGGCATCGAGGTCGCCTGGAACGAGGTCGTCAACGAAGCCGGTAAGTCCCGCAGCGAGGACATCATCAACCTGTTCGACTCCGGCGGCGCCAGCACCTCGAACCCGCTGTGGATCCACGACAACTTCATTTGGGGCAGCTACGCCCTCCCCGCCGCCGGCGCCGGCCATTCCGGTGGCGGGATCATCATGGGCGACGCCTCCAGCCAGAACGGCCGGTTCGTCCTGGTCGAGAAGAACCAGGTGGTCGCCACGACCAACTACGGCATCTCGATCGTCTGCGGTACCGACCAGGTCGTCCGCAACAACCGGGTGATCGCCTCGGGCAAGACCCCCGACGGCGCCTGGATCGCCGCCCAGAACGTCGGGCTCGGCTTCGGCTCGTCCTCCGAGTGGGCACCGGGCTACTGCCCCAGCTACACCCGCAACACCATGTCCGGCAACACGGTCGGTTGGCAGACCTCGCGCGGCCGCAACGACTGGTGGGCCCCTGCCGCCAACTCGTCGTCGGGGAACTACGCCGGCGGCGCCAACACCTTCAGCGGCAACACCAGCTTCAAGCCCGGCCAGACCGTCACCTACGCCGACGAGCAGGCCGAGTACGCGAGTTGGCAGACCAAGTCCGCCGGCCAGCAGGTGGGGCGGATCACCAACGCCACCACCACGACCAAGGCCCCGACCACCACCGCTCCCGCCACCACCTCGACCACGACGGCGCCGACCACCACGACCACCACGCCGCCGACCACGCCCACCACCACCCCGTCGAGCCCGACGGGCGGGGTGAACCGACCCTCAGGTCGGATGCGGGCGTCGACCTACAGCGTCTCGCTCAGTCGACTGGCCCCGACCGCCGCTGAGAACGGCGAGGGCCCCTACGAACGGGACCAGTCCAACGGGAGCAGCGAGGCCAGCGACGGCAAGCGACTGCGCCTCAACGGCACGTCCTACAGCAGAGGTCTCGGAGTGGCATCGCCGTCCCGGATCACCTACGACCTGAACGGCCGCTACAGCCGGTTCACCTCGGCCATCGGCATCGACGACGAGATCGCCCTCGGCGGATCGGTCACCTTCGAGGTGTGGGTCGACGGCCGGAAGGTGTACACGAGCGGCCTGAAGCTGGCCACCAGCCCGACGGAGAAGATCGCGGTCGACGTGACCGGTGCTCGTGAGCTCACCCTGGTGGTGACCGACGGCGGGGACAACACCATCGGAGATCATGGCGACTGGGCCGACGCCCGCCTCGTTCGCTGACCCGTCCTGCCCCCATGCCGGCGTCGACCTCCCCACCCCGGAGGTCGACGTCGGCGCGAC
>DATDIY010000293.1:0-2643 GCA_036520815.1 Acidimicrobiales bacterium | reverse complement strand
CTCGAAGCGGTGGTCGACGTTGTGGCTGGCCGGGATCTCCACGACCCGGAACCCGAACTCCTCGAGCACGGGGATCTGCAGGTACGGGGTGAAGATCGGCGTGGCCATGGCGATGGCGTCGCCGGGCCCGACGATGTGGTTCTCCCGGAGCGTGTTGAACACGTAGGCCATCGCCGCCGCCCCGCCCTCAGTGGCGAACAGCTGGTGGGTCCCGGGGGTGCGCTCGTGGGCGCCCAGCACCGTGACCATGTAGCGCTCGACCACCTGCTCGAGGTGGGTCAGCATCCGAGTGGGGGTCGGATAGCCGGCGCCGAGCGCACCGTTCACCAGCTCGCTCACCCAGGCGTCGGGGTCGAAGCCGAGCTCGTCGACGCCGTAGGCGACGGCCTCGGCGAGGAACGCCGAGCCCTTGCTCCCGGCCGCGATCGGCCCGGCCAGGGTCTGGTGGAGCCGGTCGGCCAGGCCGTCGGCGCTCGGCGCCCGACCGCGGCCCTCGGTATCGCCGTTGGCGGCGGCGGCATTCAGGGCGAACGAGGCCAGGGCGAGGTAGCCGGCGCGGGGGAGCGTCGCGATCCAGTTGGGTTGGCCCCGACCGCAGTCGAGCACCGGTCGGCCCGAGGCGCGAGCGGCGGCGACGATCCCCGACTGCAGCGCGATGCGCGACGGGGAGCCGGTCGTCTCACTCATGAGCGGCGGGCTCTTTGTGGGGCACGAGCATCTCCCAGCCGGTGCCGAGCCAGTCCCGCAGGCCGGCGTCGGGCATGTAGGCCCGGCAGACGGCGATGCCGATCTCGCCCAGCGCCGTGGAGTCCGGGAACACCAGGTACATCGGGTGGTGCTCGGGGCGGAACTTCTGCTTGAAGGCGAACAGCGACTGGAAGCCGTAGTACGGCTCGAGGGTCTTGCCGAGGAAGTCGAGCAGCGTCTGCAGGACCTTCTGGTCGCTGTCGCCGGCCATGGCGTCGGGGGCCTTGGCCAGCGGTGCCGCCGACAGGCTCATGAACCGGTAGCCCTCCTCCTTGAACTGCATGCCCGACGAACCGATCAGGAACTCCATCACGGGCCGGAAGCCGTCCTCGCGGCGGCGCATCAGATCGAGGGTCCAGCCCACGACCTCGCCGTCCTCGTGCACCGGCAGCCACGAGGTGAAGCCCTCGATGGTGCGGTCGGGGTCGACGGCGAGGTGCAGGCGCACCTCCGGGTCGTCGGCCTCGCGCAGGGTGCCGAGGGTGAAGCCCATCTCGGGCAGGGCCTTGTCGCCCACCCAGCCTTCGCTGATGGCGTGGAGCTGGTCCTGCACGACCGGCTTGGAGTCCTCCCAGCGGGTGGCCTCGAGGGTGACCTCCTGCTTGCCGGCCTTGTTGATGGCGGTGCGGACGTCCTGGAAGACCTTGCCCTTGAACTCGAGATCGGCCAGCGGCAAGACGCTGTCCTCCGCCACCTGCACCGAGGTCCACCCCAGCCCGGGGGCGAGGTCGGCGGAGGCCTGGTCGGCGGCGAACAGGCAGGGGATCCACCCGCGGTCGAAGCAGTAGGCGTCGAACTCGCGCAGCGCGTCGGCACGGCGCTCCGGTGGCCCGACCGGGTCGGCGAGGCACAACGCCACCGAGCCGACCAGCTCGAAACCGACAGCCGTCGAACCATCGCCGCTGAACCACACGGTGATGCCCTTCCACGTGAGCATCCACTGGATGTTCGACGAGCGGTGCTGGTGGAGCAGCTGGTGGAGCCGCTCGTCGGCCTCGGGCTCGGGGCGCGGCCTCCGGCTCGAGTAGAGCAGCCCGACCACGGTGACCAGGATGACGATCAGCCACACCGCGCCGATCGAGGTGACGAACCAGTTGGCCGCCGTGGTGGTCGGCTCGATGTTGCCGCTCGGGGTGAAGACGAGTCGGGAGAAGAACTCGCCGATGGCGTCGGCCAGCGTGGCGTTGGGCGTGAACTCGTCGGCCATCACCCCGAACCCGATTGCGGTGTAGACGAACAGACCCACCGCCACGGTGAGCAGACGACGGCCGGCCCGGCGGAACGCCCGTCGCTGGGTGCGGGCGGTGAAGGCCCGCCAGGTCACGAGCAACAGCAGCGTCTGCAGGCCGGTGAGAACCATCTCGGCGGTGCGCTCGGAGCTCGGGTCGACGCCGAACAGGCTCACGAAGCTGATCCCGAGCACCGCGGTGGTCAACACCCACGCCACGCGGTGGCCCCGGCGCAGGCTGTCGGCCAGCACGAGGATGAACACGGCGAGCACGACCAGCGAGAGCGTGACCCCGGAGTCGATGGTCGCGTCCCCGGCCGAGTGGAAGGGTCCGCCGTTGCCCGGCTCCACGCTCTCGACCAGGCCGCTGATGGCGCTCACGGCCAGCACCAGCGCCACCGCCGTGCGTTGGGTGCGGCGGTTCCATCGCACACGGGGTTTGCGGGGGATGCGGCCGGCGAGGAGGGGGCCGAGCAGCACGCCGAGCAGGAAGCCGAGGAAGTGCTCGAGATCCCAGATCAGGCCCGAGCCCAGCAGCATGGCGAACAGGTAGGCCCCGACCCCGACGCGCACCCGGGCTCTCCACACCGGCTGCATCACCGCGCTGAGCGCACCGAGCAGGGCGAACCCGCCGGCGGAGATGCCGAGGTCGCGGACTTTGCCCAGAT
>DATDIY010000292.1:0-2859 GCA_036520815.1 Acidimicrobiales bacterium | reverse complement strand
CAACCTGACCTACGCCGGGCTGATACCCCAGATCAAGAAGTCGTATTTGTCGAAGGACGTCGATGCGCTGCAGCCGCACATCCGTGCCTTCGTGGAGCGGGCGGTCACCTTCACCACCTGCCCCGACTGCGGCGGCACCCGCCTCAGCGAGCTGGCCCGGTCGTCGAAGATCAAGGGTCGCAACATCGCCGAGCTGTGCGCGATGCAGATCAGCGACCTCGCCGAGTGGGTCCGCGAGCTCGACGAGGCATCGGTGGCCCCGCTGCTGCAGTCGCTGAGGGCGACGCTCGAGTCGTTCGTCGAGATCGGTCTGGGCTACCTCTCGCTCGAGCGGCCCTCCGGGACGCTCTCCGGCGGCGAGGCCCAGCGCACCAAGATGATCCGCCACCTCGGCTCCTCGCTCACGGACGTGACCTACGTGTTCGACGAGCCCACGATCGGCCTGCACCCCCACGACATCGAGCGGATGAACCAGCTGCTGTTGCAGCTGCGCGACAAGGGCAACACCGTGCTGGTGGTCGAGCACAAGCCCGAGGCGATCGCCATCGCCGACCACGTCGTCGATCTCGGTCCGCTCGCCGGCAGCGGGGGCGGGCAGGTCGTGTTCGAGGGCACGATCGAGGGGCTGCGGGGGAGTGGCACCCTCACCGGGCGCCACCTCGACGACCGGGCCACGCTGAAGGCGTCGGTGCGGACCTCGTCGGCGGCGTTGGAGGTGCGAGGGGCCGACACCCACAACCTCCAGGGCGTCGACGTCGACGTCCCGCTCGGCGTGCTCGTGGTCGTGACCGGCGTGGCCGGCTCGGGCAAGAGCTCGCTGATCCACGGTTCGATCTCGGGTCGCGACGGTGTGGTGTCGGTCGACCAGGCCGCCATCCGAGGCTCGCGCCGCAGCAACCCGGCGACCTACACGGGCCTGCTCGACCCGATCCGCAAGGCGTTCGCGAAGGCCAACGGGGTGAAGCCGGCCCTGTTCAGCGCCAACTCGGAGGGAGCCTGCCCCAACTGCAACGGGGCGGGCGTCATCTACACCGACCTGGGGATCGTCGCCGGTGCGGCCGTGCCCTGTGAGGTGTGCGAGGGGAAGCGCTTCGACGCCTCGGTGCTGGAGTACCACTACGGCGGCCGCGACATCAGCGAGGTCCTGGCGATGTCGGTGGCCGAGGCCGAGGCGTTCTTCGCCGACGGCGACGGCCAGCTCCCGGCGGCGCACAAGATCCTCGAGCGGCTCGCCCAGGTCGGCCTCGGCTACCTCACCATCGGCCAGCCGCTGACCACGTTGTCGGGCGGGGAGCGCCAACGGCTGAAGCTGGCCACCCACATGGGGGAGAAGGGCGGGGTCCTCGTGCTCGACGAGCCCACCACCGGCCTCCACCTCGCCGACGTCGAGCAGCTCCTCGCCCTGCTCGACCGCCTGGTCGATTCCGGCAAGTCGGTGATCGTCATCGAGCACCACCAGGCGGTGATGGCGCACGCCGACTGGATCATCGACCTCGGTCCGGGAGCTGGCCACGACGGTGGCCTGGTCGTGTTCGAGGGCACGCCCGCTGATCTGGTGGCCGCCCGCTCCACGCTCACCGGCGAGCACCTCGCCCAGTACGTGGTCGCCTGACCCACGCTCCGGGTCGGGTCGTCCGACTACTTGACGGCGATCGGGTTCACCGGCGAGCCGCAACCGCCGACGATCTGGAGCGCCTGGGCGGCGAGGAAGAACTCGTAGACCCCGTCGTGGGCACAGTCGTCGCCCAGATCCTCGAGGTACCAGAGCTCGCCGAGGTGGAGGCCCATGTCGCGCAGGGCGACCATGTGCATGGGGGCCATGACACCCGGGACGTCCGACGGCGCCTCGACCTGCACGTTGTCGGAGGCGATGGCGGCCACCTCCCGCTCCCACAGCCACTCGGCGACCGAATGGTGCACGCCGGGCTGGGGGCGGTGGAACGCCGACCAGTCGTCGTCGTCGACCAGGGTCATCACGCCGGTCCGCACGACGAGGATGTCGCCGGTCCCGACCGTCACCCCCTGGCGGTCGGCGCACTCCACCAGGTCCTCCGCGTGGATCGGCCGCTCCGGGTCGCAACACTCCACTCCGAAGTGGCGGGCCATGTCGAGCAGCACCCCTCGACCCACCAGGTCGGAGTGGACCTTGTCGATGCCCAGGAGATCGGCGCCGTCAGCGGTGACGGTGTCGGCGGCGACGCCGTTGTAGAGCTGACCGTCGTAGTGCAGGTGGGCGAGGGCATCCCACTGCGTCGAGCCGTGGCACGAGAGGACCACGTAGTCGTCGGTGAAGTCGGAGCCGCCTCCCATGGGGACACCGCTGGGCGCCTCACCGGTGTAGGTCATGACGTGGACGGGGTTGTTGCGCTGGATGTAGCCGGTCTGGGGCCCGTACCCGTCGCGCAGCGGGATCGACATCGAGATGGTTCGACCCTGGCGCACGGTGGCGGCGGCACCCACGAGCTGCTCGGGGCCGATGTGGTTGAGCGCGCCGTGCTCGTCGTCGGGACCCCATCGACCCCAGTTCGACACCCTGCGGCCGAGCTCGTGCACCTGCTCGAGCGATGTCGCACTCGTCATCCCCAGCCCCCTCCACGTCTCGTCGCGCAGCGTAGGGGGGCGGCCCGCTCGGTGCCGGAACCCGTGGACAGGGTGCCGATAATCCTCGTTATGTAAAGTACGCACCAACTCCGAATGTGCAGTACGCAGCAACTCTGAGAATCGGCCCGCGACGCGTGGGTCCTGGCGAGCACTTCGCGGGCGGTTTCGCCACAATCTGGAACGGCCCGTGACGCGTGGGTACTGGCGAGCACTTCGCTGGCAGTTTGGCGAGCGGGTCTCGAGTGGATCGTGATCCGG
>DATDIY010000291.1:0-8025 GCA_036520815.1 Acidimicrobiales bacterium | reverse complement strand
ACCCCGAGGGGGTGCGGCATCACCCAGCAGGCTGCGCACCAGGTTCGTCTCGTCGGGGAAGACGACAGCGGCGGCGCCCACGAACCCGGCGTAGCCCACGAGCTGCACGAGCACCGCCAACTCCGGCTCCAGTTGGGCGAGCTCGGCCTCCCATATGGCGCGCGACGCACGCAGCGACGCATCGAGGGTTCCGACGGCCTCGGACTGCAGGGCGGCGACCATCTCGCTCTTGGACGCGAACGCCGTGTAGAGGGTGCCGACGGCGCAGTCGAGCTCGGTGGCGACTGCCTGCATCGTCAGCCCGTCCAGCCCGGCGCGGTCGATCACCCCGCCCGCCGCCACGAGGATCCGGGCCCGTTTGGCCTGTCGGGTGCGCTCCCGACGATCGTCTGGCACCACCCGGAGATGAACCATGTTCAAAGTATGAACCATGTTCATTTCGCCGGGGTGGATCCCCGCGAGATCACCGGTTCCGCGGGTGGGCCCTCCCCCGGACGCGCCGGTGCCCGGGCGCAGGGCCCGGGCACCGGAGGGATCTGGTGGCGGCGGCTAGGAGCCGGCGGCGAGGCGGGTGACCGTTGCGGTGCCCGACTCGGGGTGCAGCTCGCGGATGCGGGCGTCCATCTCCTGGCGGACCCCGGCGAGGGGCAACACGTTGAGCACGCCCTGGCCCTTCTTGACCAGGTCGATCAGCTCGCCGTCGTCCTCGATCAGCACGGCGCTGGTGCCTTGGATGACCAGGTTGGCCGAAGTGACGTCGCCGCCGAGGTGCTCGCGCAGGTAGCTGAAGATGTCCCGGACGTTCTCGAGCTTGATGCCGGCGTCGAGCAGGCTCTTGATCACCCGCAGCTCGAGCAGGTCGGTGTAGCTGTAGCGGCGCCGGGTGCCGCTCCCCTTGGCGTCGACGATCGAGGGTCGCACCAGGTCGGTCCGGGCCCAGTAGTCGAGCTGGCGGTAGCTGATGCCGACGACCTCGGCGGCGCGGGCGCCGCTGAAGCTGTTGTCGTCGCTTCTGGTCATGGTGACCCTCGCTGATCTGGTGATGCGGTCGCCCTCGTGGCGTTCGTCGGTCGCGGCTGCGGCCTGTCGGTGCCTGTCGCTGTCTCGGTCGGTCCTGTCGAACAGGTATCGGTCAGAAGGACGACAGCAGTGAAACTACGAGCGTGTGACCGTGGCGGCAGGGTAACCGGAGGCACGGAAGGACGTCAACGGTCGGTGGCGGCGCGACCGCCGCGCGGAACGGCCTGGTGCTCGCCCCCCGCTGCCTCGGTGGAGCTCACCTCGGCGCACAGGGCTGCGAGCTGCGGCGGCGTCCCGATGCCGATGAGGACCTCGCCCACCCCGATCGTGTGCTCGGGCGCCGGGTTCGGCAGGAAGCTGCCGTCGGCCGCCCGGATGCCCATGATCAGAGCCCCGGTACGGTCGCGGATGGCGGCCTCGCGGATCGATCGACCGACGAGGGGCGAGCCGATCGGCACCTCCACCTCCTCCAGACGGAACTCGATCGAGCCGTCGTGCATCACCACATCGAGGAAGTCCACCACGTGGGGCTGGAGCGTCAACGCCGCCACCCTCGCACCGCCGATCGCCTGCGGGTTCACCACCCGGTCGGCGCCGGCCTGCCGCAGGCGCGCCTCGGCCGACTCGACCCGCGCCCGGGCGACGATGAACAGGTCCGGCTGCACGGCCCGTCCGCTCAGGGTGATGTACACGTTGTCGGAGTCGTTGCTGACGACCGCCAACAGGGTGGAGGCCCGGGCGAGGCCGGCGGCGGCGAGGACCTCGTCGTCGGTGGCGTCACCCTGGACGTAGAGGTGCGGGCACTGCTTCACCCGGTCGTCACGGTCGATCACCACGACGTCGCGTCCAGCGGCACGCAGATCATCCGCGGCCCGGCGGCCGATCCGGCCCCACCCACAGACCACCACGTGGTTCGACACCTGCTCGATCTCGCGCACCATTCGTCGACTCCGGAAGTGATCGGTGACCCGCCCCTCGATGAGCGTCTCGAGGGTGACGGTGAGGGTGTACAGCACCGTGCCGGCGCCCACCAGGATCAGCACCATGGTGAAGGCCTTCCACGCGCCGGTGGACTCCCCCACCTCCCTGAAGCCCACGGTCGAGACGGTCGTGACGGTCTGGTACAGCGCGTCCAGCAGGCTCAGGCCGAGGACCAGGTAGCCGATCGTGCCCGCCAGGGTGACGAGAGCCAGGGCCAGGAATCCCAGGCGTACCCGGCGCCAGGGGTCATGGCGGTCCACCGGATCAGGACGCGAAGTCGTCCGGGTCGACGCTGTCGAGGAACTCGCGGAACTGGTCGACGACGTCGTCGCTCGCCGTCTCCCCCCCGGCGTCGTCGTCGGTCTCAGGGACCAGGCCGGCTTCGGCGACCACCTCGTCGGCGGCGAAGATCGGGCAGTCGATGCGCAGCGCCAACGCCATGGCGTCGGACGGACGGCTCGAGATCCGGTGGTCGTCGCCGCCGGCCTTCATGTGGATCTCGGCGTAGAAGGTGCCCTCCTCGAGATGGGTCACCACGACCCGCTCGACGGTGGCGCCGAGCTCCTCGAGCAGGTCGCGCATGAGGTCGTGGGTCATCGGTCGCGGCGTCCGCACGCCGTCGAGGGCGAAGGCGATCGCAGTGGCCTCCGGCTGTCCGATGAAGATCGGCAGCAAGCGGCCATCCCCGCCCAGCTCGCGCAGGACAACCACCGGAGTGTTGCCCGGGAGCTCGACCCGCACGGCGATCAACTCCATCTCCACCATGGGTCGCACCCTACCGGCGCCACAGGGGCATCGCCGACGCCGCAGGACGGTCACGGCGAGGTGCGTCAGGCGCCGCCGAGGTACTCCCGCAACGCCGAGCGGACCATGGCGGCGCGAAGGTCGTCGGCGAGCTCGGCGAGGTCCTCGAGCATGTCGACCGCCTGCTGGCGCGCGGATGAACGCCGCTGCTTCAACAGCGGCGTGATGAGCTGCTCGAACAGCCCCGCTTCCCGCTCGGCCGCGACCTTGTACATGCGCAGGTGCCGCGGCTCGATGCCGTATCGGCTGAACCCGGCGGCCAGGCGGGCGACGACGAGGGCTTCCTCGTCGTAGGTGGTGACCTGGTCGTCGGTCTCCCCTGCGATGAGTCCGTAGCGCTCGAGCTCCGTGATGTCGCGCGAGCTCATGCCGCTACCGGCGATCAGCTCCTCGAGGGTGAACGACACCGACGGCTTCTCGCCTTCGGCCGCGCTGCCCTCGGGATCGGCCTCGCTGTCGGGGGTGGGCGCCCCGGTCTGGTGGCCGGTGGGATGCCGACGGCGCCCGCTTCTCGGTGGCGGCGTCGGCTCGGCGTCGGCCGCCTCGGCCTCGGCCGGGGGGTCGTCGTCCGCAGCGCCGGAGTCGGGCCCTTCGACCAGGTGGGCGACGGCGTCGGCCCGGTCGTGGCCGCTGGCAGCGACCGGCTCCGCTCCGGCCGCACTCGCCTGGGCTTCCGCCGCCTCGGCATCGGCGGCCTCGGCCTCGAGGTCGACCGAGATGCCCTCGACGGCGGCCATCACCGCTTCGCTCGCCACCGGGCCCGAGTCGAGGGGGTCGGGCGGGTCAGCCGGGTCGGCGGGCGTCGGTCCGCCGCCGTTGGACGACTCGGAGGCGAGTGGCAACACCCCTTCGGGGGCGCCGGAGGTGAAGTCGCCGGCGGCAAGGCGATCCTTGATGACCTTCAGGGGCAGGAAGTGGTCGCGCTGCTGGGTGAGGATCCACCGCAGCCGCTCGATGTCCTCTTCGTGGAACTTCCGGTAGCCGGACGGGGTCCGTTCCGGGTCGAGGAGGCCCTGGCTCTCGAGGAACCGGATCTTGGAGATGGTGATGTCGGGGAACTCCGGCTGCAGGAGCGAGAGGACCTCTCCGATCGAGAGATGCGTGCGTTCCGTCGTCATGACCCCTCGTCGCCCGCGCCCTGGAAGAAGACCAGCTTGAACTTGCCGATCTGCAGCTCGTCACCGTTCGCGAGCCGGGCCGAGTCGATCCGTTCCCTGTTGAGATAGGTCCCGTTGAGGGACCCGGTGTCGCACGCCTCGTAGTCGCCGTCGGGGGTCCGGCGGATCTCAGCATGGCGGCGCGACACGGTGATGTCGTCGAGGAAGATGTCGGACTCGGGGTGGCGACCGGCAGTGACGACGTCCTTGTCGAGAGCGAAGCGGCTGCCCGCCTTCGGGCCCCGTCGCACCACCAGCACGCCGACGTCGGCCGGCATCTCCTCGATCGGAACGTTGAGCTCCTCCTCCACCGGGTCGCCCGGCGTCACCGGGTGGAAGGTGATGGTGGTGTTCTCCGGCGACACCGACTCCAGCACGGCGCCGCACGACGAACAGAAGTTCGCGCCGAGCGGGTTGCGGTGGCCGCAGTTGTTGCAGAAGACCTCGGCCGCCACGGTCACGAACCTTCGATCAACCGCCGGTACCCCTCGACGTCGAGGAGAGCTTCCAGCTCAGAGGCGTTCGTCGGCTCGATCACGCAGATCCAGCCTTCGCCGTAGGGGTCGTCGTTGAGACGCTCGGGCGTGTCGGCCAGGTCGGTGTTGACGGCGACCACCCGTCCCGCGACCGGCGCGTAGATGTCCGACACCGACTTGGTGGACTCGACCTCGCTCACCTTGGTGGCGGCGGCCACTTCGGCACCGACCTCGGGGATCTGGACGTACACCACGTCACCCAGAGCGTCCTGGGCGTAGTCCGTGATCCCGACCCTCACGTTGCCGTCCTCGAGCCGAACCCACTCGTGGTCAGCGGAGTAACGGAGGTCGTCCGGCAGATGCATGGCGCGAACGCTACCCGATACCCCTCCGGCCAGACACGGGCACTGTGGGCGACCACACTCTGACCCTCGACGCGAGGTCGAGCATCGGGTCGGATCGGCTCAGCGGACCATCTGGCGGATGCGGCGGGCGTACTCCTCGGCCAGGCGTCGCGCCGCGTCGCCGGACGCGGCCTCGGCCCAGATGTGGGTGATCGGCTCCTCCGGATCGGGCAGGGCGAGGGCCCACCCGTCGTCATGGAGGACCTTCACCCCGTCGACGAGCACGACCTCTCGATCCTTGCTCTGCTCCATGAGGGTTCGCATCACCGCCCCCTTGTGCTCCCAGGGGGTGACGACCTGCTCGTGCACGACGTGGGTGCGGGGAAGCTCGGCCACCACGTCGGACAGCGCCCGGCCGTGCTTGGCCAGGAGGTCGAGGACCTTGACGAACATGGCGGCGGCGTCGAACCCGGGCATGAAGCCGGGGAGGATGAAGTTGCCGTCCTGGTTGCCGGCGAAGCCGACGCCGGACTCGGTGGCGGCATCCATCAGCGCCGAGCTCGACAGCTTCGTCCACCGCACCTTGATGCCGTGGGGGGCGAGGAGCTTCTCGGCCTTGGCGGTGGTGTTCACCGGCAGAGCGACCTCGTCGCCGTAGAGGCTGCCCGGGAGCAGGGTGAGGATGGCGAGGAGCGCCTCGGTGTCGGTGAGCACATGGCCCTCGTCGTCGATGAGGTGCAGTTGCTCCCCGTCGGGGTCGATCACGGCCCCCAGGTGGGAACCCGAGGTCCGCACGAGGTCGCCGACGGTCTTGGCGTGCTGGTCGAGGTCGGCTCGCATCACCCCCGCGGTGGACACGAACGGGTTGACGGCGAGGACCTCGAGGCCCAGCTTCGCCAGCACGTTGGGCATGGAGAACGAGGTCGAGCCGTAGGAGTAGTCGATGACGACCTTGAACTGCGATGCCCGGATGGCCTCGACGTCGACGGTGCCCTCCAGGGCCGTCGAGTAGTGCTCGAGCGCCCTGGGAGCGAACCCGATGTCGCCGATCTCGCCGGGCAGGGCCCGGCGGAAGTCCTGGCGGGCGTAGAGGCGCTCGATCTTGCGCTGCGCCTCTTCGGTGATGTCGAGGCCGTTGTCATCGAAGAAGCGGATCACGACCGCCTGCGGGTCGCCCTTGGCCAGGCGGATGGTGATCCCACCACGCGCAGTGGGCCGCCGCAGGATGAACCGGGTGACCGGGATCGAGGCCACCTCGAGGTCCTCGACGTTGAGGCCGACCCCGTTGAGGCCGGCCATCATCGCCCGCTTGAGCATGCGGGCCGAGCGGCTCGAGTCACGCGAGGTGATGATCGTGGAGCCCTTCTTCACCGTGCCCCCGAACGCCATGGCCACGCGAGCCGCGAACTCGGGCGTGATGTCGACGTTGGCGAGCCCGGAGACGCCGGTGGCGCCGAACAGGCTGCGGGCGCCCCGCGACTCCCACACGATCGACTCGTTGACGGTGGCACCCGCCTCGATCGTCTTGAACGGGTACACCTTGACGCCCGGGGCGAGCTGGGCTTCCTCGCCGAGGAAGCACTCGTCGCCGATGACCACGCCCTCCTCGGTGCGCACACCGGCCCGCAGGTCGCAGTTGCGCCCCACGACGGTGCCGCGGAGGCGTACGCCGTCGCCCAGGTAGGCGTTGTCGTTCACGACGGTGCGCTCGAGGAACGCCCCGTTGCGGACACGCACGTTGGAGCCGAGCACCGTGTACTCGCCGACGGTCGCACCCGGCTCGATGCGGCAGTTGTCCCCGATCACGGCCGGCCCCGTGAGGCTGGCGTCGGGGTGCACGTCGGCGTGCTCCCCCACCCACACCCCGGGACGGACCTCGAACCCGGGGATGTCGACCTCCACCTTGGCGTCGAGGATGTCCTTGTGGGCCCGGACGTAGGCGTCGAGGGTGCCGACGTCCTCCCAGTACCCCTCGGCGACGGCCCCGTACAGCGGTTGCCCGTCCTCGAGCAGGCGGGGGAAGACCTCCCCGGAGAAGTCCACGGGCCGGTCGGCGTCGATGTAGTCGAAGATCTCGGGCTCGAGCACGAAGATGCCGGTGTTGATGGTGTCGGAGAAGACCTGGCCCCAGGTCGGCTTCTCGAGGAACCGCTCGATCGAGCCGTCATCCCGGGTGATCACGATGCCGAACTCGAGAGGGTTCTCGACGTGGACCAACCCGATGGTGGCCATCGCCTTGTTCTGCTCGTGGACGTCGATGATGGCGCCGAGGTCGATGTCGGTGAGCACGTCGCCGGAGATCACGAGGAACCGCTCGGTGAGGTGGTCCTTGGCGTTGCGCACCGATCCAGCCGTGCCGAGCGGGCTCTCCTCGGTGGCGTAGGAGATCTTCACCCCGAACTCGGATCCGTCGCCGAAGTAGTCACGGATCGCGTTCGCCATGAACGCCACGGTGACGACGATGTCGTCGATGCCGTGGCGCTTCAGGAGCCCGACGATGTGCTCCATCATCGGTCGGTTCACCAGCGGGAGGAGGGGCTTCGGCGCGTTCGACGTGAGCGGTCGCAGCCGGGTGCCCTCGCCTCCGGCCATGATGACCGCCTTCATCCGGGACTCCGTTCGTCGACCACCACGGCGAATGCGTGCACGGTTGGAACCTACCCCCGCGGATCGACGTCGACGTGCCCTTCCTGACACCGATCCCGGAGGATTCGGGGCCGAGGTCGGCGATCAGTGCGACGCCGGGTCGTCGGCAACGCCCGACCGCTGCGATCGCCCGGATCGGAGGGCGTCGGCGGCGAGAGGGATGTAGGTGAACGCGGCGTAGTAGCTGAGGATCAGGCCTGGGATGCCGAAGACCCAGGCCGCCACCTGTGCGGCGTCGTTCCACCACACGTCGCTCGAGCCGACCAGGAACAGGGGGAAGGCGAACATCAGGCCGAAGGTGCCGGCCTTGCCGTACCAGGTGACGTCGATCCGACGGGCGCCCATCGCCGCCAGCACCAGCGTGGTGAGGGCGACCGCCCCCTCCCTCGCCAGCACCGCGATGCAGAACCACAGCGGCGCGGCGCCGTCGATGATGATGGCGACGATGGCGGTGAAGAAGAGGAGCCGGTCGGCGACCGGGTCGAGCACCTTTCCGACGGTCGAGACCTGGTCGAAGCGGCGGGCGACGTAGCCGTCGACCCAGTCGGTGGCACCGAGACCGGAGAGCAGCCAGCCGGCTGCCGCCCTGTCGCCCTC
>DATDIY010000290.1:0-6461 GCA_036520815.1 Acidimicrobiales bacterium | reverse complement strand
CGTTCAGCAGCGTGCTCAGCCTCCCGTACCTGCTCGACACCCTGGTGCCGAAGCTCGCCCTCGCTGTCGACGGCGATCCGTCAACCGTCGTCTGCCAGGTCTCCTGGTAGAGCGGCTGGTCGGCGGTCTGCATGATCGTGGGGGCGATCTGCGACAGGCGGTCGTACTCGGTCTCGGTCATGCCCGACGAGACGCCGACGATCAGGTCGGGCTTGAGCGCCGCGACCTGCTCGAAGTTGATCTCGGTCGACGGCAGCACCTCAGGCTCGGCGCCCTCGAGCAGGTCGTGCGCCCAGGGCCACGTCGCCTGGGGCTGGTCGCCGAACCAGTCGCGAATGCCCACGGGCACGACGCCGAGGGCGAGCAGCGGGTCCTGGTCCTGGTAGCCGACGGAGACCACTCGCTCGGGCTTGGACTCGACGACGGTCTTGCCATACATGTGCTCGATCGTCACGGGGAACGCGCTGTCGCTCGAGCCGACCTCGGTGGTGGCGCTGCTCGAGCTGTCGTTGCTGTCGCTGCCGCAGGCGGCGGCGCCGAGCAGGAGGGCCATGGCCAGGGTCAGGGCGCCCAGGAGCCGGGGGATGGATTTCTGTGGAGGTGTCATAGGCATGCCTAACACCCTATGCACTGCCACCTTGATGGACCAGTTCACGACCCCTGGGCGAGGCCGCTGGTCAGCTCATGACCTCGACCAGCTGGTCGAGCACCGCCCCCCACCCCTCGTGGAACCCCATCTCGTCGTGGGCCTTCGCGGAGGCCGGATCCGGGTGCATGACGAGCGCCGAGTAGCGCGTGCCCTCGCCTTCGGGCGCCATCGAGATCACCGCGGTGAACACGACCTCCGGGAGCTCGCCCTTGGGCCGGAATCCGGGATCCATCGCGCCGGTCCACACCAGCCGCTCGTTGGGCACGACCTCGAGGATGCAACCGGTGTTGTCGGAACGCTCCCCCTCCGGGGACTGCATGACCGTGCGGAACTTCCCGCCCGGAACCAGATCGAGCTCGACCACAGGGGTCGTCCACGGGGCGGGGGTGAACCACTGGGTCATGAGCTCTGGCGTGGTCCAGGCCTTCCAGACCAGCTCGGGCCGGACGGAGACGACCCGCTCGAGCAGCAGGTCGAGCTCGGGGTTCGGAACGGTGGTGACGGTGTCGGTCATGAGGTCTCCTCGGGGTCGGTCAGGCCGATGGCGGTGAGCAGTGAGTCGAGCTGGTCGAGGCGGCGGGTCCACAGGCGATGCTGGGTGGTGAGCCAGTGCTCGGCCGGCTCGAGGCCGGCAGGCAGCAGCTGGTAGGTCCGTACCCGTCCCTCCTTCTGCGAGGTGACGAGGCCGCACCGGTCGAGCACGTCGAGATGCCGGGTGAACGACGGCAGCGCCATCTCGAAGTGGGAGGCGAGCTCACTCGTGCTCGCCGGCCCGGTTCCGAGCTGCTCCAGCACCGAGCGTCGGGTGGGGTCGGCCAGCGCCTGGAAGAGCTCGTCCAGCACCTGTTGGTTAGCCACGGAGCTAAGTATTAGCGGCGAGCAACGCTTAGGTCAAGCCCTAAGTTTCTCGAAGCCGAGCCGTCCACGATGGGGACGAGGCGCACCCGGTACGTTCGCCGGGATGGGATCCGCCCTCGACGACCTGGTGCAGCTGCTCGAGCTGGAGCCGGACGGGCCGGGGCGCTTCGAGAGTCGCCCGGTCGACACCGAGTGCCGCCGGCTCTACGGCGGCCAGGTCGTGGCCCAGGCCCTGATGGCGGCGGGGAGCGACCTCGACCCGATCAGGGCCCCGCACTCCCTGCATGCCTACTTCGTGAAGAGCGGGGACCCGAAGGCGCCGATCACCTTCGGTGTCGAGGCGGTCCGTGACAGCGGCACGTTCTCCACCCGTCGGGTGGTGGCCCACCAGGGCGAGCGCATGCTGCTGAGCCTCCAGGCGTCGTTCCAGGATCCTGAGGACGGCCACGAAGAGCTCGAGCCGCTGCCCGACGTGCCCGGTCCCGACGAGATGGAGGAGACCGACGACTGGGTGAGGGCCGCCACCGTGCCCGACCAGCACCTCGATCTCCCCTACTTCGTCGGCGCCGTCGAGACCCGCCAGCTGGCGGCGTCGTTCGGTGGGCCGGGGCGGGCCTGGCCCTCCGGACTGCGGGAGCCGCGCCGGGACATGTGGATCCGGGTCCGGGGCGACCTGCCCGACTGGCCCCTCCTGCACGCCAGCGTCCTCACCTACGCGTCGGACAAGCCGATGCTGGGCACCACCGCGCTGTCGCCGCCGATGCGCGACGATCCCCGGCCCCATCTCCTGGCCAGCCTGGACCACTCGATCTGGTTCCACCGGCCGTTCCGGATGGACGAGTGGCTGCTGCTGCGCCTCACCAGCGCCACCCCGAGCGGCGCCCGGGCCTATGCCACCGGTGAGCTGTTCCGCCTGCGCGGCGGGAGGGTGGCGCGCATCGCCCAGGAGGGCCTCGCCCGCCCCCTCGACGTCAACTGAGGCGCTGGCGTTCGACCGCCCGGAACCGCTCCCACATGAGCGCGACCCGCTCGTCGGGCGTCACCCGCACGCTGTCGGCCGGGAGCTCGTCAGCCAACCCGGCGAGCGGCACGGTCCGGGTGTCGATCCGCGGACCGGCGCTCGCCATCATCGTGCGGAAGGCGAGGATCCCCTGGTCGAAGCCCTGGGTGTCGAGCCAGTTGTGGAGGCCCGGATCGGCGTGGGCCATCACCAGGCGCACCCGCCCGTCGCCGTCGACCGAGGCGCGCGACGGCGTGTAGCTGACCGGCCGGTACAGGTAGTCGAAGCTGTTCATGAACACGCCACCGAGCGAGGCCATCCAGAACTCGTCGATGGCATCGAACTCCACGATCAGCGCCTCGTGGGGCGGGAGCCGCCAGATCATCATGGCGACCGCCCTCCCCCGCTTGGCGTCGGCGTCGTCGGCGCTCTCCATCCCGGGGAAGGCGTTGACGGTGTCGGGGTCGAACATCCCGCCACCGTGGGCGTAGCGGTGGTCGGGCCACTGCTCCATCAGGGTGGTGAGGAAGTTCCCGGCCCATCCCATCGAGTCCACCAGCTCCGCCGGCGTCGGCATCGGGCGCGGCTCGGCCATGTCGACGCGCTCGATGCGGATCCGCCACGGCTCCTCGTCCCATCGGTCGAAGCCCTGCCGGATGAACAGCTTCCGCGATCCCTCCGTCGTGGGCAGCCAGTTCCCGGGCCGCTGCGGGCCACCGACGTGGAGCTCGAAGCTCCCGTCGGCCTTGGACTCGATGGCCTGGCCGAACACGTTCGCCTCGGGGACGTCGCCGAAGGGCTCGTGGATCGACGGTGCCCCGGTTGCGTCGGTGTCGGGGCGCGGTCCGTGCACGGTGACGTTGAAGAAGCGGGCGGTGCCCCTGATGCCCGAGATGCGGTAGGTCGAGCGCCCGTCGATCCAGGCCTGCTGGTAGTAGAGGTCGGCGGCGTCGCCTCCGAGCTTGCGCAGCGGCGTGCAGAACGGATGGATGACCGGGTGGCGGGGGTCCTTGGTCTCGAGGGCCAGGTCGAAGGCCTGACCCAGGTTCTGGGTGAGGTGACGGAAGCCGTCGGCCCGCAACAGAGGGCTGGTGGGGTTGGCGTCCTTGAACACCTGGTCGCCCGCGGCGCGGAGCTGGTCGCAGAACTGGCCCCACGCCTCCCGCAGCGCCTCGTCGTCGGGTCCGTCGCCGAAGGCCATGTCCGCACGTTCTCCTAGGCGCCGAGTGAGGTGAGGATGGCATCCATCCGCTCCGCCGCCCGGGCGACAGCGGCGCGGTGGCCCTCGGCGTCGATGCGGGGTCCGAGCAGCTCGATGTCGAACAGCCCCTCGTAGCCCAGCTCGAGCAGGTCGCCCACCAGGCGCTCGAGCGGGATGGCGCCGTCGCCGGGCACGGCGCGCCCCGGGAGGGATCGATCTCCGAGGACGTAGTCGCTGACCTGCACGAGCCCGACGCCGGGCAGCGCCCGTCGGATCACCTCGTCCACGTCGCTCTCGACCCAGCAGAACTGCAGCTCGACGCACACGCCCATGCCCGACGCCTCGGCGAGGGCTGCGGTGTCGGCCAGGGTGTGGGCGATGTGGATGTCGGCGTAGAGGCCGTTGGAGTTCTCGACCATGAGCGCCAGCCCATGTCGGTCGGCCCGCTCCACCCAAGGAGCGATGAGCGCACCGAAACGGGCGGCGGCAGACGGCCAGTCGAGCCCACCTCGCCCGCCGGTCACGACGTAGACAGAACGGGCGCCGAGTTCGGCGGCCACGTCGATCACGCGGGCCAGGTTCTCCCCGGCCCCACCCTCGTCGCTCTCGAGGTCGGGGTGGATGGCGAACGGGTGGTTCACGGCCTCGACCCGAGGGCCGTCGCGCAGCGCGGTGATGACAGCCTCCGCGCCACCGTCGACCAGCAGCTGCGGGCTGGTGAGCACCACATCGTGGACGCCGAGCGCGCGGCAGTGGTCGACGAACTCGTCGATCGGGGCGCCGGGGAAGCAGAGCTGGTCCACGGAGAGGCGGGGGTGCACGGTCAGCGCCTCTGTTCGATGTCGATGTCGAAGCGCTCTCGGTACGGCGCGAACTCCTCGTGCAGCGCGTCGACGTCGACCCCGATCACGTCGGTGGTGTAGCGGAACTTGCCGTAGCGGTCGCCCTTGTTGGTCGCCAGGTAGTGGCGCATGGCGGCCTCGCCCTCATCGGTCCATTCGAAGTCGGCGAACTCGTAGTAGCCACGGATGGTGGCGACCTGATCGGCCATGAAGTCCTTGTAGCGCACGTGCATGATCCGCGGGTCGTCGACCAGCGGGTTCTCGAGGATGGAGTGGAACCCCGCCCGGCTGGCGGCGAGGTGGACCCGCGCCTGCTCGGCGACCGCCTCGGGATCGGCCCGACCGGTGAGCCCCTCGTGGAGGGTGACCGCCATCTGGATCCGCGACGCGGTGACCTGCACCGGGTCGCGGTGGATGTAGAGCAGGGTGGCGTCGGGGTAGGCGTCGAAGAGGGCCTCGAGGCGCATGCCGTGGAAGCCCTTCAGCACCCATCGCCGCTCGGGGCGGGTGTGCTGGATCGCCTGCAACATCATCTTGTGGATGTGGTACTGGGACGCCAGATCGGACGGCAGGCCACCGATGACCATCCCCATGGGCACCCGCCACCAGGCGGTGGGGGTGAAGACCCGGAAGTCGAACGCCCAGGTGCGCTCGCATTCCGGGAGGCCGTCGCCGAGCATGTCGTTGTAGGGGTGGAGCACGAGCCACTCGGGCAGCTGGGCGTTGATCTCGTGCCACTCCTCATCGGCCTGGGCGCGGCGGGGGTCGTCGGCAGCGGCAGGGCCCGGCGGCGGCGACGGGTGCATGACCTCCCAGAAGCGCAGGGCCCGGGCGTCGGGGTCGACCGAGAGGAGGGCGTGCAGCAGGGTCGTGCCCGACCGGGGTTCGCCGGTGACGAACAGCGGCCGGTCGACGACCTCGTCGTCGAGTGCGTAGCGCTGGTGGTCGTCGAAGAACCGGAGACGGTCGGTCAGCAGCCACATGCACGTCTCCGCGGCCCGGCGCTCCCCTGCGCCGTCCATGCCGACCGACCGGATCAGGTCGACGGCGGTGGCGAACCGCTCGGGCAGGGTGTCGTCGCCCCAGTCGCTCAGCCCGGTCTCGGCCTGGGCGGCGGCGAGCAGCTCGGCAGCATCGAGCGTTGGCGTGCTCATGCGTCCTGCCCGCACAGGCGCAAGAGCTCGTCCTCGGCCTGGCGCACCTTCTCGACGGAGCGGGCGCCGTAGGCGAGCCCGGCCATGCCGCCGTAGTCGAGGATCTTGGGCACCCGCATGCCGGCGTCGACGTAGTCCTTCAGCCGGCGGGCCAGCTGCTCGGGCGTGCCGTGGGGGACGATGTCGAGGATCGACTGCGGGTCGATCCGATCGAGCATGTCGAGGATCCGCTCCCGCGTGAGCACGCCGGGATCGATGTCGTGGAAACCGCGCCAGTCGTCGCCGAGCGGGTGCTCGTAGCCGTGCTTGCGCATCACGGCGGCGGGGATCTGCAGCACGAACGCCTTCACCAGCGGAGCCTCGAAGATCTCGGCCAGCTCGTCGTCGCTGCCGATGAAGCAGGTGAGGATCACGGCGGGGACGATGGCGTCGGGGTCACGCCCAGCCCGATCGGCGGCGGCCCGCAGGAGCGTCAACTTGTCGGCGTAGTCGTCGGGCGACCAGATGTCGGCCGGCCACCAGCCGTCGGCGTAGCGCCCGGCGATCTCGAGCATGCGGGGCCCGTTGGCCCCGATCCAGATGGGAGGGACCTTCCCCTCGAACGTCTCGGTGTCGAGGCGGGCGTGCTCGAGGTGGAAGAACGAGCCCTGGAAGTCGACCGGTCCTTCGCTGTTCCACAGCAGGGTGATGACCTCGAGGGCCTCCTCGAAGCGGCCGACGGGCTTCGAGAAGTCGAGTCCGTAGGGCACCGTGTTCT
>DATDIY010000289.1:0-10202 GCA_036520815.1 Acidimicrobiales bacterium | reverse complement strand
CGAGGCTCCGGTTGACCTGGGGAACCGGACGGTCACGCAGTGGTGCGGGCAGCTTCGTTCCGATGGCCTCGAAGAGCGTCTCGAGCACGTCGTGGCGGTGCGTGTCGTAGTGGCACACCGCCATTCCCGGCACCGCGTCGGCCCACCGCAGCACGGCGACGGTCTGCTCCGAGTCGGTGGCGTAGGTCTCGGCGCAGTACCGCTCGAACGACTCGGTGAAGCCCTCCTTGGTGAGCTGACCCCAGGCGGCGTACGCGTGCTCGTACACGTCCCGCACGAACGCCACGACTTCGACCTCGGCCAGTTCGGTGGCAGCCTCGACGACCGCCGTGACTCGAGCCGTAGAGAGGGTTCCCAGCAACTCGCTCGAGACGATCGAGGTCTGCCCCGGCGCGACCGCCCCCGCGAGCCACACGGCGGCGGCATCGCGCATCGCGGCGGGCGTGGAGGCGGCGGTGACCGCCCCGAAGAGCGGCGCGCCGTTACCGGCGGTGACTGCGCCCCGCACCGCGTCGGGGTGGGGGTACGGCACGTGCAGGCCCACCTCCGCCAGCTCGGATGCACCGGCAGCGAGCACGTGCTGGATGGCGCTCGTGCCTGTCTTGGGAAGCCCGATGTGCAGGACGAGCCGGGTCTCCGGGACGGGAGCGGCGGCCGCCCGACGCAAGAGCCCCACCTCAGCGACTGCCCCGGGCCGCGAGCTCGGCGAAGAGCTCCTCGTAGGCCTCCGCCACCGCGGCCGGAGAAGCCCAGTCCTCCACGAACCGGCGACCCGAGATCCCCATGGCGGCAGCGCCGGCGGGATGGTCGAGCAGGCGCCCCACAGCGGCGGTGAACGCCGCTGGATCGTCGGGCGGGACGGCCTCACCGGCACCGGCCCGCTCGACGATGCGGGCCACCTCCGTACCGGGGTCGACGCTGGCGACGATGGGGCGACCGGCGGCGAGGATCGAGTACAGCTTCGACGGGACGCTCGACCAGGCCAACCCGGCACGGAGCGGCACCACGTGGACGTCGGCCGCGGCGAGGACCTCCGGCAGTCGCTCGGCGGGCTGCATGTCGACGAATCGCACGTTGGGGAGGTCGGCGGCGTCCCGCTCGAGATCGGGCCGGGCGGCCCCACCACCGTTGATCACGAACACGACCTCCGGCCTCGACACCAGGAAGGAGCGAGCGGCCAGCAGGACCAGGTCGAGCGACTGGGAGAAGCCGACGTTGCCGGCGTACATCACGACCCGCTTGCCGGAGAGGCCGTACTCGGAGCGGTAGCTGTTGTCGGGATCGTCGGGTCGGATGCGATCGGTGTCGACGAAGTTCGGGATCACCCGCACCTTGGCGGCCTCCGTGGCCGCCCGCGGGCCGCCGAGACCAGAGGTGATCTTGGTGCGGACGTTGTCGGCCAGATCGTCGGAGAGCACGGTCACCGCGTCCGACATCCGGTAGGTCGTGCGCTCCAGCCACTCGGCGGCGGCGATCACGCGGCGCCCCTGGAGCAGGCCGAGTTCGACCGCGACGTCGGGGAACACGTCCTGGATGTTGAACACGAGCGGCGCCCGACGAGCCACCGCCGCCGCCCAGCCCGCCGGCCCGAGGGTCAGCGGCGGAGACATGGCGAGCACGGCGTCGGGCCGCATCCGCGACGCCGTTGCCACCACCGACGCCAGCGCCGTGAAGCCGCCGAAGGCGATGGCACGAGCCGGGATGTTGCGCTTGTCGGTCGGAAACGGGTGCACCCGGCTCACGCGGCCCCATTCCGTGACCTCGCCCCGGACGAGCTGGCCGTCCCAGCCCGGCTCGAGGGCGTGGCGCTGGTACCAGGGCAGGGCGGTCACGACGTGGAGTCGGTGGCCTCGCTCGATCAGCTCCACGGCGATGCGCGTCATCACGTCCCCGGTGGGAGCGACGTCGGGAGCGAAGTGCGGGCACAGGACGACGAGGTTCACCCGTTCTCCTCGGAGAGGCGGTGCGGCGAGGGGCGGGCGACGTCCCGATACACCGCCGCCAGTGCGACGGCGGCATCGGGCCAACGGAAGTGATGGGCCCGTTCGACGCCACGCCGGGCGAGCACCGTACGCCGTCCGGCATCGTCGAGCAGATCCGCGAGGGCCCGCGACCACGCCCCCACGTCGAGCGGATCGACGAGCACGGCCGCTCCCCCGAGCACCCCGGGCAGCGCCGCGACGCGGCTGGCCACGACCGGGCAGCCCCTGGCCATCGCCTCGAGCACGGGCAGGCCGAAGCCCTCGTATCGGGACGGGAAGGCCACCATCGCCGCCTGGCGGTAGAGCACGTCGAGATCAGCCTCGGGGATCCGACCCGGGCGCACGACGGCGTCGTCGAGCCCGTAGGCACTGACGGCGGAGCGCACCACCGCCTCGTAGGGGCCCCTCGCGCCGGTCAGCACGAGACGGAGGTCGGGCCGCTCCCGTGCCACCCGGGCGAAGGCCGCCACCAGCGTCTCGTGGTTCTTGTGGGCATAGGTGATGGCGGGATACAGCACGTACGGCGAGCCGGTCAGCCCGTAGCGCTCGAGCACGGCCTCCTGCACCAGGAGGTCTGGTCCCGGACCGGGATCGTCGACACCGCTCGGCACCAGCCGGATGCGTTCGGCCGGCACCCCGGCCCGCTCCTCGGCATCGGCGGCGGTGAACTCGGTGAGGCAGATCACCGCCCGGGCGGCCCGCAGCGACCGCGGCGCCAGGGCCCGGATGTAGCTGCGCTTGACCATCCCGAACCGCTCGGGATTGCTGAGCGGCTGGAGGTCGTGGAGGGTGACGATGCCCGGCACGGTGCGCAGCGGGGGCATCGTGCCCCCGGCATGGTGTACGACGGCGACGCGGTCGCGTCGAGCGCGAGCGGCCAACCACGTCGACTCGGCGGCTACCCGGAGCGGCCTCGACGCCCCGCGCACGGGGGCCACCACCGTACGGAAGCGCTCGGTCAGCGGACCGTGGGCCTCCACCACACGAGCCGTCACGTAGAGCGTGACCTCGAGGTCGTCGGGAGCGAGCTCGGCGAGCGCCCCGAGCAGCCGGACCGTGTACTCCTCGCTGCCCCCGACTTCGCCCGGCACGAGCCACAGGAGGTTCACCCCGACGCGAACCGGCACCATCGGATCCCCTTCGCTCACGGCGCCGCCTCGGCGTAGACCGCTCCGAGCGCGTCCGCGGTGCGCTGCCACGTGAACTCCTCGGCGGCGCGGACCTGACCGGCGACCGCCAGACGCCCCCGCTCGTCGTCGTCGTCGAGCAGGAGCGCGAGGGCGGCGGCCAGCCCGGCGACGTCGGCCGGGTCGACCAGGACTCCGGCGTCGCCAGCCACCTCGGCGGTGGCGGTGCCAGATGATGTGACCACAGCGGTGCCCTGGGCCATGGCCTCGAGCACGGGGAGCCCGAACCCTTCCTCCCGGCTCGGATAGCAGAACACGTCGGCCCCGGCGTACAACCCCTGCAACGCGTCGGGGTCGACGAAGCCGAGGGCCCGCACCCGGTCACCCAGGCGGGCCAGGCGACCGGCGAGGTCCTCGTTCCAGCCCTGGGGCCCGACGAGCACGAGGGTGACGTCCGAGCGATCGACCTGGGCGAAGGCGTCGAGCAGCGCCGCCAGGTTCTTCCGAGGTTCGATCGTGCCGGCCCACAGGAGGTAGCGGCCGGAGATCCCGTACCGGGCACGGGCTCCAGCGACGGTCGCCGGGTCCGCCGGATCGGCGGCGATGCCCCACGGCACCAGGCGCAGACGGGAAGTGTCGAAGCCCTGGGCGACGCAGTCGTCCAGGGTCGAGCGGGAGGGGCAGATCACGAGGGTGGCGTCCCGACGGGCCAGCTCGATCGCCCGCCGGAAGAACATGACTCCTCGACGGGTGAACTGTGACGGATCCCGGGTGAAGGCGAGGTCGTGCACCGTGACCACGATCGGGGCCGACGGAGGTGGCATCGCCATGCCGGTGGCGTGGATCACGTCGACCGCCCCCGTGGCCCGCTGGACGTCGGGGCGACGCAACCAGTGCCAGGCCTCGTACAGCGCGAGTCGGGGCAGGGGCAGGGCAGCGACGGGCACGCTCGGCGTCCAGGCCGGAGGGGGCGGCACCGAGTGCCGGGCGCTCACACCGACCAGCTCGAGCTCGCCGGGAACACCGTGGGCTTGCAAGGCTCGAATCGATTCGAGGGCGGCACGGGCCGTGCCTCCGGGCACGGCGTGCCAGCACTGCTCGAGGGTGACGGCCACCCGGCGCGGTCGCTCCATGACCGGTGGAGTCTCCCACGACCCGGAGGTGTGACCTGGGCCCTCAGGCGGCCGTCGGTAGGATGCGCTCATGACGCCGGCGGCTGATCCTGGGTTCTGGCGAGACCGACGGGTACTCGTGACCGGCGGCCGCGGGTTCCTCGGCCAGGCGGTGCTCGACCGGCTCGAGGTGCGCGATCCAGCGTCGGTGATCGCACCGACCAGCCAGGACTACGACCTGCGCGACCGCGGAGCAGTCGCGGCGATGTTCGCCGACACCCAACCGGACCTGGTGATCCACCTGGCGGCCCGGGTCGGTGGCATCGGCGCCAACATGGCCCGCCCCGCCGAGCTCTACCTCGACAACCTCCTGATGGGCACCTACGTGCTCGACGAGGCCCGGCTGCGGGAGACGCCCAAGACGGTCGTGATCGGGACGATCTGCTCCTATCCCAAGTTCACGCCGGTGCCCTTCCGCGAGGAGTCCCTCTGGCAGGGCTACCCCGAGGAGACCAACGCTCCCTACGGCATCGCCAAGTTGGCCCAGCTGGTGCAGCTGCAAGCCAACCGCGAGCAGTACGGCCAGAGCGCGATCTACCTCATGCCGACCAACCTGTACGGGCCCCGCGACAAGTTCCACCCTGCCGTGTCCCACGTGATCCCGGCGCTGATCAAGAAGGCGGTGGACGCCAGGGAGCAGGGCGCCGACCACCTCGACGTGTGGGGCACCGGCTCGGCGAGTCGGGAGTTCCTGTTCGTCGATGACGCCGCCGAGGGCATCGTGCTCGCGTCCGAGCGCTACGACGGCGCCGAGCCCGTCAACCTGGGCGCCGACCGGGAGCTGCCGATCCGCGACCTGGTGGAGATCGTCGTGAAGCTCGTCGGCTTCGAGGGCGAGGTCCGATGGGACACCTCGAAGCCTGACGGCCAACCCCGCCGCGGCGTCGACGCCAGCCGGGCCCGCGACCTGTTCGGGTTCGTCGGCGGCACACCCTTCGACGAGGGCTTGCGCGTCACCCTCGACTGGTACCTCGCCAACCGCGACGAGGCCGAGGCTCGGCCCGTCTGACCTGTCGGGCCCGGGCCCAGCATCGCCAGACCTGATTCAGAGCGACTTGGCGTCGAGCACCTTCTGGAAGTAGGCCGCGGTCCGCGCCACGCCGTCGCGCAGCGGGATCGTCGGTTCCCAGCCGAGCAGGGTGCGGGCCAGCGTGAGGTCGGGGCGCCGCTGCTTCGGATCGTCGACCGGCAGGGGCTGGAACTCGATCGGCGAGTCGGACCCGGTGACCTCCAGGACCACCTCGGCCAGCTCGACCATGGTGAACTCGCCGTCGTTGCCGATGTTGATCGGCCCGGTGTGCTCCCCGTCGAGCAGAGCGAGGAAGCCGCGGATCTCGTCCTCCACGAAGCAGAACGACCGGGTCTGGGAGCCGTCGCCGTAGATCGTGAGCGGCTTGCCGGCCAGCGCCTGCACGATGAAGTTCGACACGACGCGCCCGTCGTTGGCTCTCATCCTGGGGCCATAGGTATTAAAAATACGAACGATTCTCACTTCCAAACCGTGGGTGCGGTGGTACGCGAGGGTGATGGCCTCGGCGAAGCGCTTGGCCTCGTCGTACACGCCGCGGGGCCCGATCGGGTTGACGTTGCCCCAGTAGGTCTCCGGTTGCGGGTGCACCGTGGGGTCGCCGTACACCTCGCTGGTGGAGGCGATCATGAACCGGGCGTCCTTCTCCAACGCCAGCCCGAGCGCGTTGTGGGTACCGAGGCTGCCGACCTTGAGGGTCTGGATGGGCAGCTCGAGGTAGTCGATCGGCGAGGCCGGGCTGGCGAAGTGCAACACGGCGTCGACCGAGCCCGGGACCCAGATGTGCTGGCTCACGTCGTGGTGGACGAACGTGAAGCGCTCGTGTCCGAGCAGGTGCTCGATGTTCGAGGCACTTCCCGTCACGAGGTTGTCGATGACGACGACCTCGTCTCCACGGGCGAGGAGGGCGTCGGTCAGGTGCGAGCCGAGGAAGCCCGCACCTCCGGTGACCACGATCCTGGACATGTCGCTCCTCAGCTCCGGCCGATGCCGTCGTACTCGAACCCACGGCGACGCACGCCGCTGCGATCGAGCAGGTTACGGGCGTCGACGATGCGCGGTACCGCCATGAGCTCGAGGACCTTGTCGAGATCGACCCACTTGAAGTCGTCCCACTCGGTCAGGACGACGAGCACGTCGGCACCTTCGCAGGCGGCGTAGGCGTCCTCGGCCACGACCGCCTCGGTCAACTCGGGGATCGGTCCCGACACGGTCGGGTCGAAGGCGGTGACCACCGCGCCCCCGGCGAGGAGTCGACGGAGGACCTCGACCGCGGGCGACTCGCGACGATCGTCGGTGTTGGCCTTGAAGGTGAGACCCCAGGCCGCCACCTTCACACCCTCGAGCGACCCTCCGGCCATGGCGCTGACCTTGGCCGCCACCCGATCGAACTGCTCGTCGTTGGCGTCGATGACGGCGTCGAGGATGGCGAAGTCGTAGCCGGCCTCCTGGGCCATGTACTTGAGCGCTCGAGAATCCTTCGGGAAGCAGTTGTGGGCGATCAGCCCGTTGGTGGTGACGACCGTGTGCGGTCCGGGCACCTCGAGTGAGTAGACCCGGCCCTGGTACTGACGCCGCTCACCCGAGACGACCCTGACCCAGGCCGCACCCTTGGAGAGGCGTCGGTAGCCGGTCGGTGCGATCCGCCTGGCGAGGCGGGCAAGGGCGCCGCGCACCTCGAACTGCTCGCCTTCCGGAAGGAGGAACAGGGCGTCCTCCACCTGGTCGGCGCCGCTGATCGCGAGGAAGTACGCATCGGTCGTCGCTTTGGCGCTCCGGCCGATCTTGAGCCGAGCCATGATCCCGAGCTCACCGAGCAGCCTCAGCATCCCGTCGGCCAACGAACGGGACACCGTGCCGTACTCGAGACAGACGCTCGGGCCGCCGTTCAGGTAGGACCAGGAGCCGTCGCCGTCCCAGAGACCGCGGAGCAAGGCGCGCTTCCTCGATGGCGGGAGATCCCAGATCTGATCGGGGATCCGCTTGTCGTATGCGCTGGTGCCGCAATGAAGGTCCTCGGTGATCCAGGCGGCGAGTACCCGCGAGCTGATGCTGACCTGCATCGTCGTCGTTCCCCGGTGCGTTGCGACCTTGACGCCACGGGTCTCCCAGAAGTCGCGCACCCGACCCACGAGGTCGTGCTCGAGGTGGGGGTGGAGGCTCCAGGTGACCCTGGAGCGGGAGCCATCGACGCCTACGTGACCCTCGGCCAGGAAGAGGCCGAGCATCCACCAGAGCTCGTCGGAATCCTCGATCAAGGCCGGTACGTAGGTGCCATTGGTGGTCGTGCCGAGCAATGTCCCGTCGAGGTCGAGCCCGAGGCGCTCGAGCTCATGGAGGCGGAGGGTTGCCGAGCGCACGACATCATGGCGGCGCGGGGTGGGCACCTCCGCACGTCGGGAGCGCAGCTCATCAGCCGCTCGATCCGACAGTCGACAGATCACCTGGCTGGGGGCGAGACCTACAGCGGGCAACGCCGTGGTCAGGTCGTGGATGAGAAAGAAGTCGGGCTCGATCGGCCCCCCTTGAGCGACCGGAAGCCAATCGTCGGTTGTCAGCTCGCCAGCGAGGCGCACCTCGGTCACCTCGCCGTCCACCCCGTCACCGACGACGAAGGGGTGATCGCTGGTGACGGTGAGCCGCCGACCCATCTTGGTGCGCAGATCCACGACGTCGCCCTCGTAGGGGCGCATGGTGAACGCGGACACCGGGAAGAACTCGGGGCGAGCATCACCGGGCGACCACGCGAGCACCTCCAGGCCCTCCACTCCGCTGCGCTCGACGTCTCCTGCCAACGTCTCGAAGGTCACGAGCTCCGTCTTCCAGCCCCGCCGGACGAGCACCGTCTCGTCACCGACGAAGCAACTCCCACCCCACCCGGGCCCGGGGCGGAGGAAGTCGTGGCCGATGCGCTTGTCGTAGCCCATGCCGAGCACGACGTCGCTCACGTCGGCGCCGACGACCTCGCAGAGGTTGGCCACGGCGTTGACGAACGAGAGCTTCATGGCCAGGAAGGCGTTGGACGCGTACTTGATCGTCTCCGCCGACGCCGGGTCGGTGACCATGAGGGGGGCGGGGAGCCCGAGGTAGAGACCGGCGATGCGGATGGCGGCGCCCTGGTCGTCGGCGCCTATGACGACCCGGTCGGGGTTGAGGAAGTCGTGGACGGCGGAGCCCTCACGCAGGAACTCGGGGTTCGAGACCACCTGCACGTCGCTGCGGCCGATGACCTGGGCGACGAAGCTGGCCGAGCCGACCGGCACCGTCGACTTGTTGACGACGATCGTGTCGGGTTGGAGGTGCGGGCCGATCTGGCGAGCCGCTGCCTCGAGGTACTGCAGGTCGGCGGACCCGTCGGCACCCTGGGGCGTGGCCACGCACAGGTACACGAAGGAGGCCTCGGAGGCGGCCCACACGGGATCAGTGGTGAACGTCAGCCGACCGGTCTGCATGCCCTCCTTGACGATGTCGTCGAGTCCGGGCTCGTGGATCGGGATCTCGCCGCGTGTGAGCCGCTCGATCTTCGATTCATCGATGTCGGCACAGGTCACGTCGTGGCCCAGATGGGCGAAGCAGGCACCCGTGGTGAGGCCCACGTAGCCCGTGCCGATCACTGCGACCTTGTTGTCCATCAGAACCTTCTGCGGGTTGCCGCCGGGGGGCGGGGGGTGGATCTAGGGCGACTCACCCGCAGGTCTCCCCCTCCGGGACCCGCGGGATGAACTCGTTGATCGTGGTGGTCGTGGTGGGCGCCACCGTGGTGCGCGACGGCGCCGTGGTCGTCGGGGATCCCGGTGCGGACGTCGTGGTGGAGGGATCCTCCACCAGCGGTACCGGCTCGTCCCTGCCAGGGATGGGCGCGATCCCGCGGAAGACGTCGAAGATCGGCTCTGACTCGGCGTTGTTGAGAAGCAGCACGGACATGGCCCCGACCATCGTCCCCCTGGTCGAGGGGGCGTAGGTGGCCAGGTCGTCGGGGTCGAAGTCCTTGAACTGCAGCCCGAGGTCGACGAGGTCCTGGATCGAGAACTCGGTGTCGAGCGTGACGTTCTCCTGGGCGACCCCGATCAGGTCCCTCAGCACGAACGGGTTCCGCACCCCCTTGGCAACGGCCTTTCGCAGGGCGGCCTTGATGAACTCCTGCTGGCGGGTGATGCGCCCGATGTCGCTGGTCGGGTCCTCCACCCACCGGGAGCTGCCCTCCCTGCGGATCTCGAAGTGCCGGGAGCGGGCATAGGCCAGCGCCTGTTCCGGATCGAGGTTCACGCAACCCGGGTCGTACTGGAACAGGCCCGTCGCCTCGTCCCGCGACGGGTGGTTGAAGTACACGGGCACGCCGTCGACGGCGGCGACGAGGGACTCGAAGCCGTGGAAGTCGACCATGGCGTAGTGGTTGATCGGGATGCCGAAGTCCTGCTTGATCGTCTCGATCAACCGCTGCGGGCCACCGAGGGCGAGCGCCGTGTTGATGCGACCCTTCCCGCCGCCGGCCAGGTCGACGTAGAGGTCGCGGGGCAGCGAGAGCAGCGCCGCCTTCTGCGTCTGCGGCTCGATGCGCAGGATCATCACCGTGTCGGTGTTGAGCGTCGCGCCTCGGCCCCGCTTCACCGGGTCGTCGTCGTCGAGGTCGGTGCCGTCATCGATGCCGACGAGCAGGATGTTCTGCGCCTCGCCCGCCTCGGTCTGCGGCGACAGTGAGGCGCCGACATCGATCCGGGGCAGGGCACTGGCCTGGTTGTAGGTCCACCAGATCCCGCCGGCAGCGACCAGGCACACCAGCACGAGGGCGACGTTGAGCGTGAGGAGGAGCCGTTGGGGCCAGGTCCGGTGGGGCCGTCGCACGCCGGGAGGCTACTAGAGGCCCTCTGGGCCTCAGGGGCACCCGATGCCGCCC
>DATDIY010000288.1:0-16212 GCA_036520815.1 Acidimicrobiales bacterium | reverse complement strand
CGACGGCGGCGGTGTGCTCGGCGACGCGCCGCTCCAGCCGGGCCGTCGCCCGTCACCGCGAGGCCGCCTCGGCCGCGGTCGCCGCCCTCGGGGCGCGGGAGCGCACAGTCGCCGCGCTCACCGATGCACTGGTCGCGTCCGGGTTCGACGACGGCGAGGCGGCGTCCGCCGCAGGGGTCCCGACCGACGAGCTGGCCCGGCTCGAGCGGCGCGTCGCCGAGCACACCGCCGCCGTCGCCGAGGTGCAGGGCGGGCTGGCCGCCCTGGCCGATGCCGAGCTCCCCGACGAGCGTCCCGACGCCGAGGGCCTCGAGGAGCGCGCCGGCGCGCTGCGCCACGACGAGTCCCGGGCGCGCGCCCGGGTCCAGGAGCTGTTGACCCGGGGCTCGTTGGCCCAGGCCGCCATCCTCGAGGCCCGGCGGGTGCACGACGCCGCCGCCGGGCTCCGCGACGTCCGGGAGCGCACCGAGCGGGTGGCGGCGCTGTGCGACGGGCAGGGCCCGGGTCGGATCGGTCTCGAGACCTGGGTCCTGGCCGGCGAGCTCGAGCAGGTGACCGAGGCCGCCAACGTGCACCTCGCCCGCATGACCGCCGGGCGCTACCAGCTGCTGCGCACCGACGACGCCGGCCACCGGGGCAAGCAGGCCGGGCTCGACCTCACCGTGCTCGACAGCCACACCGGGCGGGCCCGTCCGCCGGCGACGCTGTCGGGCGGCGAGCAGTTCCAGGCCTCGCTCGCGCTGGCTCTCGGCCTGGCCGACGTGGTCAGCGCCGGCGGGGTGGCGTCGGGCCGGCGGTTCGAGGCCCTGTTCGTCGACGAGGGCTTCGGCTCGCTCGACCCCGACGCCCTCGACCAGGCCGTCGACGCCCTCCACCAGATCCACGCCGCCGGTCGGATGGTCGGGGTGATCACCCACGTCGACGCCATGAAGCAGCAGCTCCCCATCGGCATCGAGGTGCGCCGCCGCCCCGACGGTCGGGGGTCGACGGTCGTCCAGCCGTCCTAGGGGTGCGCGGGAGGCCTCCGGAGACGCAGAGCGCCGAGCGTGCTCACGTGGATCGGGCCGCCAGCACCTGCTCCCGGAGGATGTCGGCGTGCCCGGCGTGCTGGGCCAGCTCCCGCAGCACCTGGAGGTACATGGCCCACACCGAGCGCTCGCCCCGACCGGTGACGGTGGCGTCGAGATCGAGGCCGGCCATCCGGTGGCGTGACTCGTCACAACGTCGTCGGTGGGCGTCCTGCACCGATGCGATGGTGTCGCTGCTGGTCAGGGCGAAGGAGCGGGCGACGGTGCTGGCGATGCCGATCTCGGCGTAGGAGCGGCCGGTCACGGCCTGGTCGAACCAGACGCCCTCGACGAAGGTGACGTGTTTGAGGAGACCGAGCAGCGTCGTCTCCGACGGGACGAGCCTCGCTCGGGCCTCCTCCTCGGCCAGACCGTCGACGCTGGCTCGCAGGACCGACCGGTACTCGTCGAGCAGCTCGTCGAGTCGACGGCGCATCGGGTCGGCGGGCATCCTCGACGGGTCAGCGGGCATCGGGGAATGATGCACCACCATGTCGGGGTGGACACCGTGGCCATCGACACCGAAACCATCCGTCTCGGGCAGCTTTTGAAGCTGGCCGGGCTGGTCGACAGCGGCTCGGACGCCAAGTTCCTGTTGGCCGGCGGGGAGGTGTCGGTCAACGGCGAGCCCGAGACCCGTCGGGGCCGCACCCTCCGGGTGGGCGACGAGGTCCGCCTGGCCGACGTCGCTGTCCGCGTCGTCGCCCGCTGAGGGATCAGTCCGCCCAGGAGCGTCCCCGACGCGGCGGGGGCCCCGCACTACCGTCGCCGGTCGTGGCCGAACCGGTCGGATATCTCCGTCTGCGGATCACGCCGGGTTCGATCGCCCGTGCCACCCTCCTCGTCGCCGGATGGATGGTCGTGGTGGCCGTCCTCACCCGGGCCCGCGGCTCGCTGGTGCTGTTCGCCCTCGGCATGACCGGTGCGGCCCTCGCCCTCCCGCTCGTGGCGTTCCTCGGCCGCTGGATCCCTCGGTGGGTGGCGGTCGTGGCGGTCTCGCTGCTCGCCGCCGCCGTGGTGGGTCTCGTCGGCTACCGCGCCGTCGACGAGGTCGACCGCCAGACCGACAAGCTGGCCGACGCCATCGACGAGAGCGTCGAGCGGATCGAGGCCTCGCCGCGCTACGCCGACCTGGCCGAGCGGCTCGATCTCAAGGACCGGGCCGACCAGGTCACCACGACGTTGCGCGAGGACGTGTCGCTCAACGCCGATCGCCTGGGTGAGCTCGCTCCGGAGCTGGCTTCCGAGGCGGGGGACGTCTTCATCGTCTGGCTGTTCTCGGTGATGCTGCTCGCCGGTGGGCCGCCGATGGTCGACGCCTTCGTCCGTCTGTTCCCCTCACCGGTGACCCAGGCTCGGATGCACCGGGTCATCGTCCTGGCCCACCGCCGCATGGCCCGCTACGTGGGGCTGATGATGGTGCGGGCGGTGGCCGTGTTCCTGCTCACCTACGGACTCGGCCTCCTGCTCGACCTGCGGGTGCCGACGGTGCTGGCCCTCGCCGTCGCCTTCCTCAGCTTGTTCCCGTGCGTCGGGCTGCTGGTCGGCGGCATCCTGTTCGCCGTCTCCACCGCCCTGCGCTCGCCCGACCTGGTGATCCCGCTGATCCTCGCCGCCGTGCTCCTGCAGGCGTGCGACGTGGTGTTCGTGCAGCGGCGGATCGAGGCGTGGTCGGTGGCGGTGCGGTCGTTCCTGCTGGTGGTCGCCACCATGCTCGGCTGGTCGCTCGAAGGGGTGCGCGGGGTGATCATCGCCACGGTGGCGGTGATCTTCGTGATGGCTGCCATCGAGGAGGGCCTGGCGATCCGCGACGGCACCAAGCCGGACCCGGGTTCAGGTATCGACGGGAATGCTCGGCGGGGGTCCGGAGCCACGTCCTCGTCGTCGCTGCCAGCGCTCACGGAGTGAGTGCATCGGATGGGCCGGGGCCGCGGGCGGCGGCGTGCCGTAGCGCACCGACATGGCCATGGCCTTCACCGCCCCGATGATCGGGATGGCGAGCAGTGATCCGGCCACCCCCGCCACGGCGAACCCGGCGATGGCCCCCAGCATGGTGACCGGCGCCGAGACGTCGATGGCGCGGCCCACGAAGATGGGCAGCAGCACGTTGTTGTCGAAGGTCATGTAGGCGCCGAAGGCCACCCCCATGATGATCGCCACCCCGATGCCCTGGGTGAGCGAGACGGCGACGATGAGCACGAAGCCGAGCAGCCCGCCGATCTGGGGGATCAGCGACGTGATGGCCGCCCACACCGCCAGCACCGGGGTGAGGGGCACACCGAGGGCAGTACCCCAGATGGCGACCCACACCCCGTGCAGGACGGACAGGAACAGGTTGCCGACGAAGTATCTGGCGATGACGGCGTAGGCGACCTGCCCGAGTTGGTCGGCCCGCGGCCGGTTCTCCGACGGGATGAGCGATCGCGCCCGGGCGACGAGCATCGGTCCGTCGAGGACGAGCCCCACCATCACCGCCAGGGCGAGCAGGGCCTTCAACATGCCGCTGCCGATCGACTCGACCACCCCGGCCAGGTTCGACGACGGACCGGCGAGGCGCTCGGGCAGCGTGCCGAGCCAGTCCTGGACCTTGGCCGGGACGTCGTTCTCGGCGAGCGTCGGTCCGATGATCGGCAGGTCGGTGAGGGAGTCCACGACGTCGGGGAGCTGGTCGGGGAGCTCGGTGGTCTGCTTGGCCAGCTGGGGCCCGACGGCGCCGAGGAAGGCGACGGTCACGATGGTGAGGACGAGCAGCACGAGGGCGGCGGACCAGCCGCGGGTCAGCCGGAGCCGGCGTTCGGAGAGGGTGACCAGCGGGTCGAGGGCGAGCCCGGCGAAGGCGCCGATGGCGATGAGGGTGAGCGCCTCGGGCGCCGACCGCACGAGGGAGATCACGAGCAGCAGGGCGCTCACCGCGGCCAGCACCGTCACCACGGTGGTGGTGCTGATCTCGACGCTGACATGGCTGGGCCCGCCGGGCGACGACGACGTCGTGGGCGGCGACGACGGCGAGGGCGACGTCTCGGGAGACGTCGGCTCCGGTGGCTCCGCCATCGGGCGAGTCTCGCGCCGGGGTTGCGCCGCTCCGCGGCAATCGGTCGCCCGGGAGCACGAGTGAGGGGGTTGCTGAACGAACAACTCCGATATATCGTGATGGAACAACGAACGACCGGTACCGATCGGCTGGCGCCGTCGGTGCGGCGTTCAGGAACGTGGCTCGGGGCACAGGATCCCGACCGGACCACAGAGTTGGAGGACGTCCGATGCGAGGACGACACGAACACGAACATCACGACCACCACGACCACGACCATGACCACGGCGAGCGGGTCGACGGGATGCCCCGGGGCCGCCGCCGGGCCTTCGACGAGGGCGGCTGGGGCCGGTGGGGCGGCGGCGGCCCGGGCTTCGGGCCGGGTCGGGGTCGCGGTCGCGGTCGGGGCCGGGCCCGCAAGGGCGACGTGAAGGCGGCGGTGCTGGCCCTTCTGGCCGAGCGGCCCATGCACGGCTACGAGATCATCGGCGAGCTGGCCGAGCGCACCGGCGGGATGTGGAAGCCGAGCCCCGGCTCGGTCTACCCCACGCTGCAGCTGCTCGAGGAGGAAGGCCTGGTCGTCGGGGAGGAGCTCGAGGGCAAGCGTCGCTTCTCGCTCACCGACGAGGGCCGGGCCAAGGTGGCCGAGCAGCCCGACACCGCCCCCTGGGAGGAGGTCGCTCGCGGCGCCGATCCCGATGTGGTCGAGCTCTGGAACGCCTTCAAGCAGATGGCGATGGCGGTACGGCAGATCTCCGTCGCCGCTGCCCCGGAGCAGCAGCGCAAGGCGCTGGCCGTGCTGACCGAGGCTCGCAAGAAGCTCTACGGCATCCTCGCCGAGGACTGACGGATGCGGACCGCGACGGCGCCCACCACCGCCAGCGGCACCAGCAACCACGCCGGCGACGCACCCACGGCGGCCGCGAAGGCGGCGCCGGCGGCGTAGGCGACGACGACTGCGCCCAGCACCTGCACCACCCGCAGGTGCCGGGCGCGGTGGTCGTTCTCGGGAGCGCGGGAGGCGAGGGCGGCCTCCTCCCCGACGCGGGCGACGGCGCCCGACTCGTAGGTGGTGGCCACCGCCACCGAGCCGACCCGGCCGATCACCACCGTCTGCAGGCCCATGGCCAGCGCGCCCAGGGCGATGACGGGTATGTCCATGCCTTCGATGCTCAGGGGCGTCGTCGGGCCCTCGATGACCCGCAGTGCGATGACGGCGACGAGCAGCACCGCTTCGCAGGCCAGCACGAGGTCCGGTCGCAACGGACGACCGCTGGCGCGACGGCGGTCGTGGACCACGGTGCCGCCGGCCACCCCGACGGTGAACAGGGTGATGGAGAGCAGGTGCATCCCGGCGCGCGACCAGTGTCCGTCGCCGATCGACATCCCCATCAGCACCACGTTGCCGCTCATGTTGGCGACGAACACCTGCACCACGTGAAGGAACAGGTGGGCGTCGACGAAGCCGGCGGCGGCGGTGAGCGCGACGGCCACGAGCAGGGGCCCGGTGATCCGCGGCGGGGACTCGTCGCTCACGCTGTCCCCGGCAGCACGCGACCGTCCTCGACCCGTAGCACGAGGTCGGGTGAGCCCAGGGCGGCGGCGTGGTGCGCGATGTGGACCGTCGTGCGGCCCTTCCGCCACCCGCCGACACCGGCGAGCACCTGAGCTTCGGTGGCCGGGTCGAGGTGGGCGGTCGCCTCGTCGAGCACGAGCACGGAGGACTCGGCGAGCAGCGCCCGGGCGATCATCAGGCGCTGGCGCTCCCCGCCGCTGAAGCGCTGGCCGTCCTCGCCGGCTCGCTCGTCGAGCCCGCCGGGCAGGGCCCGCACCACCTCGTCGAGCGCCACCGCCTCGAGGACCGACCAGATCCGTTCGTCGTCGGACTCCGGATCACCGAGCAGCAGGTTGTCCCGCACGGTCGTGTCGAAGAGGTGGTCGTGCTGGGCCACGACGGCGACCGCGGCCCGGGACGCGGCGGCGGGCACGGCGCGGATGTCGACCCCGTCGATCCGGATCGTGCCCGTCTGCTGTTCCCAGAACCGCAGCAGGAGCGAGGCGATGGTCGACTTCCCGGCACCGCTGGGTCCGACGACGGCGACCTGGGCGCCGGCCGGCACGACGAAGCTGGCTCCGACCAGCACGTCGGGCCCGTCGTCGGCGTAGCGGAACCCGACCTGGTCGAACTCGACCGAGCCGGCGCCGGTCAGCTCCTCCTCCGACTCGGAGATCGGGTCGTGAACGGTCGGTTCGCGGTCCACGAGCTCCATCAACCGCTGTGCCGCGCCCCGGCTGCGGTCGAGGTGCTCGAACCCCTGGGTGAGCGGAGCCACCGCCTCGAACGTGGCGACGACGGCGAGGGGGACCACCGCCAGCATCACCCCGTCGAGTCGGCCGTCGGTCACGAGCGGGATCGCCAGGGCCAGGGCGGCGACCGCCGCCAGGCCACCGAGGGCGCCGGCCAGTGCGATGTTCAGGCCCCGGACGGCGGCGAGTCGGCGCTCGGCCGCTCGGCGGCGCTCGGTGAGCTCGTCGAGGCGGCCTCCGACCAGGTCCTCCCGCCCGTAGGCGACCAGGTCGGCCAACGCCGACACCGACTCGACCGCCACCGAGTTCAGGCGGGCCCGCTCGACGGTGAGCACGTCCGCGGCGGCGCGCCCGAGGCCCCTGGTCGCCATCGGGAGCACCATGCCGGTGAGCACGAGGAAGACGACCAGCGCCACCGCCAGCACCGGGTCGAGCGATCCGAGCACCGCCACGCCGACGGTGCCGGCGAGCAGCGCCGCCAACGGAGGCGCCAGCACCCTCAGGGGCAGGTCCTGGAGCGTCTCGACGTCGTCGACGATGCGGGTGAGCACGTCGCCGGCCCGATCGTCGAGGAGGGCGGCCGGGGCGAGGGGTTCGATGCGCCGGAAGAACCAGACCCGGACGCGCGTGAGGATCCGGAAGGTGCCGAGGTGACCGACGTAGCGCTCGAGGTAGCGGCCCACGGCGCGGACGACGGCGAAGAAGCGCACGCCCACGATGGCCAACGTGAGCGTGGCGGTGGTGTCGACGAGCGCCGAGCGCGAGATGAGGTATCCGGCCATCGACAGGAGCCCGATGCCGGCGGCGAAGGTGATCGCACTCAGCAGCGCCGCCGCCACGATCCACCACCGCAGGGGGCCGAAGAGGGCGACGACGCGTCGCACCGAGCCCCCGGGAGTCACGGCCCGCCCGGGCGTGACCGTGGCGCTCATCGGGCCTCGAGCGGGTCGGGCTCGGCCAGGCGACCCCGGTCGAGGCGCACGATGCGGTCGCACATGGCGGCGGTGGTGGTGCGGTGAGCGATGACGATCGCCGTGCGCCCGGAGAGCAACGTGGCGATGGCGTCGAGCAGCTCGGCTTCGGTGCGGTCGTCGAGGTGGGCGGTGAACTCGTCGAGCACGACCACCGGCGCGTCGCGCAGCGCGGCCCGGGCGATGGCGAGGCGCTGGCGCTGTCCGCCGCTGAGGCGAAGGCCCTGTTCTCCGAGCTCGGTGTCGAAGCCGGCGGGCAGCTGCTCGATGAACCCGCTGGCCCGGGCCGCCTCGGCGGCGGCCCGCACGCGGTCGTCGGACGCGTCGGGGTCACCGAGGCGGATGTTGTCGGCGACGGTGCCGGCGATGATGGTCGGGGCCTGGGGCACCCACGCCATCGACCGTCGCCAGGCGCCGACGTCGTAGCTCTCGAGGGGGCGCCCGTCGACGAGGACCGAGCCCCGGTCGGGCTCGATGAAGCGCAGGAGCAGTCGGGTGACCGTCGTCTTGCCGGCGCCGCTGGGCCCGACCAGCGCGACCGATTCGCCCGCCGCGATCCGCAGGTCCAACCCGTCGAGCGCCGGAACCGGCGCGCCCGGGTAGCGGTAGCCGAGGTCGACGAGCTCGATCGACGGGGCCTGCGAACCGAGGGCTTCGGTGATCCCGCCGTGGTCGGGCGCGGGAACGGGCGCCATGGCCGGGAGGGCGGTGAGCTCGTCGATGCGCTCGAGCGCGGCCCGGCCGGACTGCCCGGCGTGGTACTCCATCGCCAGGCGGCGGAAGGGCACGAAGAACTCGGGGATGAGCACCAGCACCACGAGCGCCGTGCCGAAGGTGAGGTCACCTCCGACGAGCCGGAAGCTCACCTCGACGGCGGCGAGCGCCGTGGCCGCGGTCGCTGCCCACTCCATCACGAGCGACGTCTGGAAGGCGGTCCGCAGCACCTCCATCGTGGTGTCGCCGAACCGCCGGCTGACGTCCTCGATGGTGTCGGCGCCGTCGGCCGAACGCCCGAAGGCCTTCAACGTGGCGAGGCCGCGCACCATGTCGAGGTAGAACGCGCTGAGCCATCCGAGCTCGTCGAAGCGCCGCTGGGTCAGCGCCCGGGTGCGTCGGCCGATCACGGCCAGCAGCAGCACCAGCATCGGCCCGGTGAAGGCCAGGATCAGCGTGGTCCACGGGTCGAGCACGGCGATGGCGACGAACACGATCGCCGGGCCGGCGATGCCGAGGGCGGCGGCCGGGACGAAGCGGGTCGTGTACTCGTGGAGGGCCTCGACGCCGGTACCGATCGTGGCGGCGACCTCGCCGGTGCGCTCGAGAGCGAGGCCGGCGGGTCCGACCGCGAACAGGTGGTCGACGAGCTGGGCGCGCACGCCGGTCCGGAGGATCCCGCTGGCGCGGTCGGCCAGCACCTCGGTCGTCCACGCCAGCAGGGCTCGCACGGCGAGCAGTCCGACCATCCACGCCAGTCGGGTCGACACCGAGGACAGCTGGTCGCCGTGGAGGAAGACGTCGTCGATCACCGAGGCGAGCAGCACCAGCCAGGCGATCGTGCACAGGACCGAGGCGACTCCCGAGCCCACCGACGCGGCCAGCAGTGCGGCGACCCGTCGGTCGCCCACGAGGAGCCGCAGCGGCGCGGTCGGGCCCTCGGAGCTCAGGGCGACCTCAGTAGCTCTCGTCGTCGAGGACGACCCGGCCCCGGAAGAAGTAGTAGACGCCGGCCGTGTAGAGCAGGACGAACGGGATGCCGATGGCGGCGATGACGGTCATGACCTGCAGGGTGGCCTCGGCCGACGAGGCGTTGCTGAGGGTGAGGTCGTAGGCCTCGTCCGTGGAGGACGGGAGCAGCACCGGATAGAGACCCGCCGCGACCGTGGCCAGCAGGAGCCCGATCGTCGTCGCCGAGGCGAGGAAGGCGGCGAGGTAGCGCTCGCGGAGCATCTCCCGCCAGGCGACGACGGCGGCCACGAGGGCGACGAGGGGGAAGATCCCGATCCAGAGCCGGTCGAAGTAGCGGTCGGTGATCGGGTTGTCGAGCAGCAGGGTCCAGGCGATGAGGATCGTCATGAGGACGAAGAACACGAGCATCAGCCGAGGTACCAGGTGCTTCACCCGCTGGAGCAGCTCACCCTCGGTCTTGAGGGTCAGGAAGATCCCGCCGTGCACGCAGAACATCACCACGGCGGTGACGCCGAGGGCGAGGGCGTAGGGGTTCAGCAGGCTGATCAGGTCGACGTCCATGTTGCCGTCCTGGTCGATCGGCACGCCCTGGATGACGTTGCCGAACGCCACCCCGAGCAGCACGGTGATGCCGAGCGAGGAGATGGTGAAGAACCAGTCCCACGTGGCGCGCCAGCGGTGGCTCTCCCGCTTCGACCGGAACTCGATGGCGACCGTGCGCAGGATGAGCACCAGCAGCACGAGCATCATCGCCAGGTAGAAGCCGCTGAACAGCGAGGCATAGACGAGCGGGAAGGCGGCGAAGAGCGCGCCGCCGCCGAGCACCAACCAGACCTCGTTGCCGTCCCACACGGGCCCGATGCTGTTGAGCAGGACGCGCTTGTCGCGGTCGTCCTTGGCGACGATCGGCCCGAGCATGCCGACGCCGAGGTCGAACCCGTCGAGGACGATGTAGCCGCCGATGATCATGACGTAGAGCACGAACCAGAGCTCTTCGAGCCACATGTCAGCGACCTCCGCTCGATGCCCGGGACCGGTGGCGGAAGATCTCCCCGAACGAGTCAGGGAGCTGCTCGGTGTGGTCCTGGTCGGGCGGCTCGGGGGGCCCCTCGCGGATCTTGCGGTCGAGCAGGAAGAGGAAGAGGCCGAGGACGAGCACGTAGAGGATGACGAACATCCCGATCGTGAACGCCACCTGCCCGGCGGAGACGTTGGGGCTGAACGCGTCCTCCGTGCGCAGGATCTGCCAGACGATCCACGGTTGTCGTCCGAACTCGGCGGTCCACCACCCCGAGAGGGTCGCCAGCTGGGTCAGCACGATGGTGCCGACGAGGATCCGCAGCATCCAGCGCGACGTCCAGAGGCGGCGCTTCCAGATCCAGAGCAGGCAGGCCAGGCCGGCGATGGCGATGAACAGCATCCCCAGGTTGATCATCAGGTGGTACACCTGGAACACCAGGTTGACGTCGGGCTGGTCGTCGGCGGGGAAGTCGTCGAGGCCCTCGATGTAGGTGTCGGTGCTCTGGCCGGTGAGCAGGCTGAGCAGGCCCGGGATCTGCAGCCCGGTGGTCTCCTGGGTGGACGGGTTCGTCCAGCCGAAGATCGTCATCGGTTGGTCCTCGCCGCCCTGGTACACGCCCTCCATGGCGGCGAGCTTCTCGGGCTGCTGGCTCGCGACCTCGGTGGCCATGTTGGCGCCGAAGACCGCGACCTGGAGCACCGACAGCACCATGAAGAGCGGCAGAGCGACACGGACCATCGTCTTGGCCAGCTCCACGTGGCGCTTCTTCAGCAGGTAGAACGCGGCGACGCTGATCACCAGCGAGGTGCCGACCATCCACGACGCCACGAGCGTGTGGAAGAAGCGGGGCCCGAACGACGGCGTGAACACGACCTCCCGGAAGGTCGTCATGAACGCCTGGTCGCCGTGGCCGACATCCTGGATCTCGTAGCCCGCCGGCGTCTGCATCCAGGAGTTGGCCATGATGATCCAGGTGGCGCTGAAGGTGGCGCCGAGCACGACCATCGTCGTGGCGAACAGCCACAGCCGGTTGCCCAGGCGCTGGCCGCCGAAGAGCATCAGGCCGAGGAAGCCACCCTCGAGCATGAAGGCGAAGATGCCCTCCGCCGCCAGCAGGCTGCCGAAGATGTTGCCGACGAAGCGGGAGTACACCGACCAGTTCGTGCCGAACTGGAACTCCTGGACGATGCCGGTGGCGATGCCCATGGCGAAGATGAGCCCGTAGATCTTCGTCCAGAACAGGGAGAGCTGACGCCACTTCGGGTCGTTGGTGCGGACCGACTTGACCCCGAAGATGACCAGGATCAGCCCGAGGCCGAGCGACATCGGCGGGAAGATGAAGTGGAAGCTGATCGTGAAGCCGAACTGCAGCCGGTGGAGCGTCTCGGCGGTCATCGATGCTTCTCCCCGCGGTCGGCCTACGAAGCGGTGATGCTATTCGTGCTGCGACACGGCGACCGGTTCCTCGGACGTGCTCCGGTCACCTGCGGACCGGGGCGGAGCCGGAGGAAGGTTTCGGTCAGCCACCCGTCACGCGACGGTGGTCAACTCCGCCGCCCGACGCGCCGAGAAGGTTCTATGGCCATCGGCGTCGAGCCCTCCCTCTCCCGCGCACCGGACCGCTCGCCGATGTCGCTGGTTCGCCCGGGAGCGCTCTTCGCCGCTGTGCAGCCCATCGTCCGTCTCGCCGACGGTGAGGTGATCGGGTACGAGGCGTTGGCCCGCGCCACCGACCCGACCGTCGAGGGCGCCCCCGACGCCTGGTTCGCCCGGGCCGCCATCGAGGGCTGGTCCCCGAGCCTGGAGGCGGCCTGCCTGCTCGCCGCCTCCTCGGTCGGTGTGCCGCCCGAGGACAGGCTTCTGTTCGTCAACGTCCTGCCCCGCCACCTGGCCAGCCCGCAGGTCCTGGCCATGCGCGACGTGCTGCCGGCGCGGGTCGTGCTCGAGCTGACCGAGCAGGAAGCCATCGCCGATGTCGAGTCGGTGCGGGCCGATCTCGAGGAGTGGACCGGGCGAGGCGCCCGGGTCGCGCTCGACGACGTCGGTGCCGGGTACGCCGGGCTCCAGCAGGTGGTGCACCTGCAGCCCGAGTTCCTGAAGCTCGACCGTTCGCTGATCACCGGCATCGACGACGACCGGGTCCGCCAGGCGATGGTGGCGTCGTTGCTCGGCTTCGCCGGCGCCGTCGGCACCACGATCATCGCCGAGGGGGTCGAGACCGCCGCCGAGCTGCGGTGGCTGCGCGACGCCGGCGTCCCGCTCGCCCAGGGCTACCACCTGGCCCGGCCGGGCGCCCCGTGGCCCGAGCCCCGCCGCACCACGCCGGTGGAGTCCCGCTCGGCCGTGCTCGTCGCCGGCGACGGCATCGTCCGCTCGTCCCGCCTCGAGCGAACCCGGTCGGTCAGCGAGGCGTGCACGGTCGTCGCCGAGGAGCTGTTCGCCCTGGGCGAGGTCATGCCCTCGGTGTACCTCGAGAGCGCCGGCCGGCTGCGGTGCCGGGCCCAGCGCGGGCTCTGGCAGGTGCTCGACGGGATGCGCGGCGATGCGGGAGTGACCGGGCGGACCTTCGCCACCGGTCGTGCCGTGCACGTCCCCGACGTGGCTCGCGATGCCGGCTACCTCGAAGCCATCCCCGGGGTGGCGGCCGAGTACTGCACGCCGATCGTCGCCGCCGGTCGGACGGTGGGGGCGCTCAACGTGGAGTCGCTCGCCGCCATCGGACCGAGCATGCGGGCCACCGTCGACCGCTACGCCGATGCCCTCGGCCACCATCTCGCCACCCTGCCGGGCGAGCAGGTCGTCCCCATGCGGCGGCTCGGTCGCACGGTCGGCTCGCTGTTCACCCAGCGGGGCCCGCGGGCGACGGCGCAGGCCATCCTCGGGGCCGCCTGCGAGCTGGTCGGCACCGACAGCGGCGCCGTGGTCTCGACCGGCGAGCGCACGAGCATGGTGGCGGCCACGGGCCCGCTCGCGCCGGCGCTCGAGCGTCTGGGGGTCGAGCACCTCGACCACCTGGTCGAGCTGCTCGATCCGGTGACGTCGTGCTACTCGAGCGGGGAGGCGACCGGCCTGGCCTTCTCCGGTGGCGAGCCGTTGCGGGCCGCCGGGGCCTGCGCGGTGGTGGTGCTGCCCCTCGGTGCCGGCGACCGTCGCACCGGCCTGCTCCTCCTCGCCCACACCGGGCCTCTCGCCCTCGGTGCCGACGTCATCGAGCCGGCCGAGCTGCTCGCCGCCGTCGCCGGCAGCTGCCTGGAGAACGCCGAGCACGTGGCCGCCGTCGAGCACCAGGCCCGGCTCGACCCGCTCACCGGGCTGCCCAACCACGCCAGCTTCCACGAGGCGCTGCGGGCCGCTGGCACCGGTCGGAGCTTCGGGGTGGCCATGTTCGACGTCGACCGGTTCAAGCAGATCAACGACACCCGCGGCCACCTCTTCGGCGACGCCGTGCTGGCCGCCACCGCCGAGGCCATGTCGGCCCACCTGCCCGCCGGCGGGTCGCTCTACCGGGTCGGGGGCGACGAGTTCGCCGTGCTGATCCCCGCCGACGGTGGCCGCACCGCGCAGGACGTGGTGGTGGCGGTGGAGGTCCTGGGCGAGGCGGCCCGTACGGTCCTGCGCGTCCACGAGGCCGGGATCTCGGCCGGCGTGGCGTGGCACGACCCGGGCACGGAACCCATCGAGACGCTGCGCCGGGCCGACGACGCCCTCTACGCGGCCAAGGCCGCCGGCGGCGGCGTCCGCCGCGCGGCACCCCCGACCTCCGCCTGACGTCCCACCCGCGCCCCCTCGCCCGAACTGGTTGGTTTCCTGAGGGTTCTGACCCTCGGGTTCCAACCAGTTCGTGTCGGGGGGACGATCAGGGGGTGGAGGCCATGCGGGCGACCAGGGCCTCGAGGCGGGTGTGGAGCTCGTCGACACGACGGTGCACGCGGGCGCCGTGGCCGGGCAGGACCCAGCGGAACGAGGCCCGTTCGGCCAGAGCCCGCAGCGACCTGGTCTGCTCGGTCCACGAGTACCAGCACGCCCCGCGGAAGGCGGTGAGGTCCTCGCGGCGGGGGCTCCACGCCAACGAGTCTCCGGAGAAGCAGAACGCCTCGTCGACCACGAACACCACGCTGCCCCGCGTGTGGCCGGGCACCGGGTGGGCGATGACTCCCGGCGCGACGGTGGTGGTCTCGCCCGGGCCGCCGTGGAGAAGGTCGGTGGCGAAGGGGGCGGCGTCGGCGTCGTCGACGTGGATCCACACCCGGGCGCCGAACCGGTCGGCCCAGCGCCGGGCGTCGGCGACGTCGTCTCGGTGGGTCAACAGGACGTGGGCGATGCCGCCCATCTCGGCGAACGGACCGGCCAGGGCCTCGGTGAAGCGGGGTGAGTCGACGAGCAGGTTCCCGTCGGGACGGGTGACGAACCACGCCGACGCGCCGAACGAGCTCTCGCTGCAGTAGCCGACGTCGAACACGCCCGATCCGGGCTCGACCTCCCGCGGGTAGAGGCGCCCGGGCCGGGGCCGGTGGTCGACGGTGCCGATCGAGGAGGTGGGGCAGGCCTGGGCGGCGAGCCAGGCCGAGCGTTGCTCGTTGGCCTCCTCGCCGGGCTGCACGGCCACGACCGACTGGGTGCCGGCCACGTCGAAGATGTCCGGGGCGACCTCACGGCAGGTGCCGCAGTCGATGCAGCGGGTGTCGACGAACCAGGCGCCCTCGGCGTTCTCACGATGTCGCAGCGCCACCCTGGCCACGGGCCGAGGGTACCGACGGGCACCGCTCAGGCGTCGGCGTAGCGCACGTCGGAGGCGAGTCGGCCCTCGGGAACGCCGATGGCCTCGTCGGTCCAGGCCCACACCCGCCAGAACAGCCGGTCGAGGTCGACGTAGGCGTCGCGGGAGTGCGACACCCGGTAGTTGTCGACGCACACCGCCTCGCCGGGACCCAGCCGGAACCGCGGTGCCCGCAGTCGGAACGACTCGAACAGCTCGTTGACCTCGGCGACGAGGCGACGGGTGCCGTCGGGGTCGGGGTCGTCGGCCGGGGGGCTGGGGCTGCCGGGGAGGGCGCCGAGCCACAGCAGCCGTCGGCCGGCGGCTGAGGTGCCGACGAGCGTGCCCGACCGACGGACCATGCCGGGCGTGGTCAGGTCGAGCTCGGTGGCGGTCATGAACGCGTGGAGGCGGGCCCCGGCACTGCCCGCCGGCTCGGCGGCGAGGGCATCGAGCACTCGTAGGTCGTCGACCAGCACCGACTCGCCGCCCTCGGCGCTGTCGCGGTCGCACAGCAGGATCATCACGTCGGGGCACTCGTGACCGAAGGTGAACCCGTCGACGTGCAGGGGCAGGGGTACCTCGTGGGCCGCTTCGTCGCGGATCTTGGGGTCCTTGTCACCGCCCTCGCGCACCATCACCGGCTCGGGGTCGGCGACGACGCGGTCACCGAGGAGCTTCCGGGCCAGGACCGCTGCGCTGGCCTGGCCGGTGGGCAGGCCGGTCAGGATGCAGGCGCCGGCCTCTGCCATCAGGTGGGCGGCCGCGACCGGATCGTCGGTCCGCTCGGGGACGATGCCGGCCTCGAGGTCGGGGAGTGGGAGCACCGCACCAGCATCGCCGCCCCGACGCCGCCCGTCACCCTCCGGCCCTCGAGAAGGGCCGGTGTGTCACGAGCCGTTCTCGCGGGGCGGCAGGTCGACGGGCCGCCGGCCGGGCTTGGCGTTCTTCACCCGGTACATGTCGGCGTCGGCCCGACGCAGCAGGGCGGCGGCGGAGTCCTCGTCGAGGGAGAAGGCCATGCCGATGCTGGCCTCGGGCTGCCACAGGCTGTCGTCGAAGTGGACGGGCTCGCCGAGCACCGCCTCCACCCGGCGGCGGAGGTTGGCGACGGTCAGGGGCTCGACGTCGCTGCACACGACCACGAACTCGTCACCGCCGTAGCGACCGACCTCCTCGGTGCCGCGCACGGCGTTGCGGAGGCGGCGGGCCACCACCCGCAGGACCTCGTCGCCGGCGTGGTGGCCGTGGCGGTCGTTGACCTGCTTGAACCCGTCGAAGTCGACGAACATCACGCACAGCTCGCGGCCCGACTGCAGCAACGCCTCCATGTGCTCGCTGAGGGCGGTGCGGTTCAGGAGGTCCGTGAGCGA
>DATDIY010000287.1:0-4746 GCA_036520815.1 Acidimicrobiales bacterium | reverse complement strand
GGTTCACGGTGTCGGCCGCGCCGGGGGAGACGGTGGAGCTGCGCGCTCGGCTGACGAAGGGGTCGGCGCCGCCGGCCGATGCCCTCGGCCACGGCTTCACCGAGGTCCTGCGGATCCGGGAGGCGGAGGCCGACGAGTTCTACGCCGAGGTGGTCCCTCCCGGCACCACGACCGAGGAGGCCCGGATCGCCCGTCAGGCCTTCGCCGGGCTGTTGTGGAGTCGGCAGTTCTACCGCTACGACGTCGACCGGTGGCTCGACGGCGATCCGGCGGAGCCGGCCCCTCCGCCGGGCCGAGGGGACGTGCGCAACGGGAGCTGGCGCCACCTCGACGCCAACGACGTCATCGTGATGCCCGACACGTGGGAGTACCCGTGGTTCGCGTCCTGGGACCTCGCCTTCCATTGCGTCGTGCTGGCCCACGTCGATCCTGCGCTGGCCAAGCAGCAGCTGTTGCTGTTGACCCGTGAGTGGTACCAGCACCCCAACGGTCAGCTCCCCGCCTACGAGTGGGACTTCTCCGACGCCAACCCACCGGTGCACGCCTGGGCGGCGATGCGGGTGTTCGAGATCGACGGGAGCACTGATCGGGTGTTCCTTGCCCGGATGATGCACAAGCTGCTCATCAACTTCACGTGGTGGGTGAACCGCGAGGACGCCGAGGGCAACAACGTGTTCGAGGGTGGGTTCCTCGGACTCGACAACATCGGGCCGTTCAACCGGTCGAAGCCGTTGCCCGGCGGGAACCGCCTGGAGCAGAGCGACGGCACCGCCTGGATGGCGATGTACTGCCTGAACCTGCTGGAGATGGCGCTTCGGTTGGCCGAGGAGGACCACAGCTACGAGGACCTGGCCGTCAAGTTCCTCGAGCACTTCACGCTGATCGCCACTGCCATGAACGACTCGGAGCTGTGGGACGAGGAGGACGGCTTCTACTACGACGCCGTCCGCCGACCCGACGGTTCGTGCGCGCGCGTACGGGTGCGGTCGATGGTGGGGCTGATCCCGCTCGTGGCGGTCGCCGTCGGGGACGGTTCCCGCATGGGCGCGATGCCGGAGCTGGTGGAGCGGATCAGCTGGTTCCTCGAACACAAGCCGACCTACGCCGGGCACATCGGCCGCATCGACCGGTCCGCCGCGGCCGCAGCGTCGCCCGAGCCTGCCTCGGGCTCGAATGCGCCCGCAACCGGCGACGCGTCGATCATGGCGGCGGTGGTGAGCACCGACCGCCTGGCCCGGCTGCTCGCCCGGGTTCTCGATCCCGACGAGTTCCTGTCGCCCCATGGCCTGCGGTCGCTCTCTCGCTGGCACGCGGAGCATCCGTTCACCATGTCGCTCGAGGGGTTCGACGCCGGTGTCGACTACCAGCCGGCGGAGAGCCGGTCACGGCTGTTCGGTGGCAACTCGAACTGGCGAGGGCCGGTGTGGTTCCCGCTCAACGTCCTCGTGGTCGAGTCCCTGCTGCGGATGCATCGCTATGTCGGAGATTCGTTGACCGTCGACCTGCCCACCGGGTCGGGTCGGCAGGTCACCCTCGCCGAGGTCGCCGACGATCTCGCCGAGCGTCTCATCACGTTGTTCCGTCGAGGCGAGGACGGTCGACGCCCGGCCGCCACCACCGGCGGCCTCGCACGTTTCGAGGACCACCCCGACTGGTGCGAGCTGCCGGCGTTCTACGAGTACTTCCACGGTGACGACGGCGGTGGCCTCGGTGCCGCTCACCAGACGGGTTGGACGGCCCTCGTCGCCGACCTGATCCTGGCCCGGCCCGCCCGCCGGGGCACGCCCCTCTCGGAGGCGCGCGCCGAGGTCGAGGGGCGCAGCCACCTCTGAGCGTCCGACCGCCGCGTCAGGTGAGGTCGGGTCGGCGCTGCAGCGTCAGAACTCGTACTCGAGGATCTGCATCTCGGGGATGGCGACGACGAAGTGGCCGCCCCACCCCCGCAGCTGCGGCTCGTGCTTGGCCCGGATCTCGTCGGCGATGTTCCAGGCCAGGATCAGTACGTAGTCCGGCTTCATGCCGAGCAGCGACTCGGGGTCGACGATCGGGATGTCGACACCGGGGATCAGGCGACCCTGCTTGGCCGTGCTGATGTCCGCAACCACCGGGATGCGGCTCGGGCCGATGCTGCAGTAGTTGAGGAAGGTGACGCCCTTGGCGGCGGCGCCGTAGGCGGCGACCGTCTTGCCCTCCTCCGCGCAGCGGGTGAGGAACTCGTCGGTCATGGCCCGGCAGTGCTCGGCCCGCTCGGCGAAGCCGAGGTAGGCACTGCGGTCGAGCAGGCCGCCCTTCTTCTCCCGGTCGCGGACCGCTCGCACCGCTGGAGTGCGCTCGTGGCGGGCCTCGTCGTGACAGGCGATGACCCGGAGGCTCCCGCCATGGGTGGAGACGTCCTCGATGTCGAAGACCCGTAGCCCGTGGCGCTCGAAGACGTGCTCGACCGCCTCTAGCGAGAGATAGGAGAAGTGCTCGTGGTAGATGGTGTCGAACTGCACGCGCTCGAGGAGGTTGAGCACGTGTGGGAACTCGACGGAGAGCACCCCTTGGGGGGCGAGCACGATCGACAGGCCCTCGACGAAGTCGTTGAGGTCGGGGACGTGGGCCAGCACGTTGTTGCCGACGAGGAGGTCGGCGGTCACTCCGCTGGCCACGATCTCGTCGGCGGCATCGGCGCCGAAGAACTTCGAGATGGTCGGGATGCCCTTGGCCTGGGCGGCCTCGGCCACGTTGGTGGCGGGTTCGACGCCGAGCACCGGGATGCCCTTGGCCTGGAAGTGCTGGAGCAGGTACCCGTCGTTGGAGGCGATCTCGACGACCTGCGACCGGGGACCGAGCTCGAGGCGGCTGGTCATGGAGACGGCCAGCTCCCGGGCGTGCTCGACCCACGACTCCGACCAGGACGAGAAGTAGGTGTAGTCCTCGAAGAGGTCGACCGGATCGGCGTCGTACTCGACTTGAGCGAGCCCGCACTTCAGGCAGACCATCACGGCGAGCGGGTAGAGCGGCGTCCGCTCGCCGCCCTCGTCGGGCCGGGGCAAGTTGTTCGCCAGCGGGCTCAGTCCCAGATCGATGACCGTGCGATCGAGGTCATCTCCGCAGGATCGACACTTCTCCACGCCTACCTCCCACACTTCGTGTGCCTCGTTGTTCCACCGCGCACTGTGGCGGCCCATCTTAATCGGCAGGTGACTCTCTGCGCTGAAGGATGCCCGGCCCGGATCGAGAATCTCCAGGTCGTCGATGTCTTGCCTGGAGGTTTCGAGGGCTGAAGCGGGTGGATCGAACGCAGAGCGTGAGTGTCACGCACGGCGAGCCAACCACTGCGCGAGGTCACCGAGGTGGAGCTCGGGAGGCGGCACACTGATGTCCGTGATCGGAATCGTCATCTTCGCAGTGATGGCCGTCGTGGTGGTCGCCGCCTTCGCGGCACAGCTCGGCCGCCGTCGTCGCTACGAGAAGGGCGAGTACGACCCCGACGACGTGTAGCGAGACGCCTCACGAACCGTCGCGCCGCTCCAGTGGGGGCGCAAGGACCTGAGCTCAGGGTCGGTCGTGGACCTGCCACGTCCCGAGCGGGGCCTGCTGCTCGCGGCCCGGGACGTCCCAGTCGCACACGCCGTCGGGAAAGATCGATCTCACGCGCTCGAGCTGGTCGTCGCTGAAGCCGACCCGATAGGCGTCCGGGTCGATCTCGGTCAGCGTGCACGCCAGGGTGTCGTCGACCAGGAGAGCCCCGGCGACGCGGCGTGGATCAGAGTGGATGGGGTAGGCGTCGCTGCACGGTGAGCCGGCGTCGTAGACGCCTTCGCCCGTCACCGTCTCGCCCGACGGCAGCAGGCAGCGGTCGTCGGCACCGACGGGCCGGGCCGCGGCGAGGCGCTCGGCCCAGGCGCCCGACGATCGGCCCGATGCGGCATCTTCCTCGGCACGGGTGAGCCACTCGTCGAGCACCTGCACGAGTGGGAGTCCGGCCTCGACCGACCCGCCGGTGATCAGGTTGGCGAGCGCAGCGATCCCGGCGCCGGCGGGCACGGTCCAGATCGCCAGGTTCGGGTCGGCAGCACCGTCAGGGGACCGGAGCCGGTCGCGGATGGCGAAGGCCCGCTGGCGGTCGTGGATGTCGCCGAGGGTGTCGGTGTAAGCGTTCTGCACGATCACCGGGACCTCGGCGAGCCCTCCGGATCCGGGCGTTCCGAGCGCGCCCGCCTCGGCGGTCGCGGTTCCGGCGGTGACCATGCCGCTCTGGTAGGCGCGGGCGAGGGCATCGTCACCGGCGCGTGTGCGTTCGGGCTGCCATGCGCCGTTGATGTCGAAGCCCCCGATGTGCTCGTTCAACTCGAGGAACTGCTCGACGGAGATGACGCCGTCCTGGAGTGCCTCCAGGCCGTACTGCACCCCGACGTTGTCGAGCGGACGGTCGGCGAAGCCGGTCTCTGGATCGGTGCCCAGGAGGTTGACGTTGCTGTCCTGGAACGTGCAACGCACGCCCCGCGGCCGCACCGCGAGGTCCCAGACCTGCGAGAGCAGGGCGCGGTCGCAGCCCTCGCTGGGGTCGAGGGTCTCCAGGTACGTCCTCGTCCAGAACGGGCAGGTGAGAAGGCTCCCGAAGCCGGTGATCGCCTGTTGCTGGTCGTCGGTCAGGTCCGCTCCCGAGGGCTCGCCGCGCGGGATGATCCCCGCCGAGCCGCCGTCGCGGCCGAACCAGCGCTCGAGCAGCCCGCAGTCGGAGGCGCCGGCGGCGATGCT
>DATDIY010000286.1:0-2888 GCA_036520815.1 Acidimicrobiales bacterium | reverse complement strand
CCACCACGAGAGCAGGCGCCTCGGGGTGACGACCCCGATGAGCTGGAGGGCGACGATCAGCACCGGGAACTCGAACCCGATGCCGAAGGCCAGCATCATGAAGACGATCAGGTTCACGTAGCTGGAGGCGGTGTAGAGCGGCTCGATGTCGCCTCCACCGATCTCGATGAGGAACTGCAACGTGGGGTTGAGGATGTAGTAGGCCAGCGTGGCACCCATCACGAACAGCACCAGGGCGCTGACGGTGAAGGGGATGGCGTACTTCTTCTCGTGGGGGTACAGCGCCGGCGTGATGAACCGCCAGAGCTGCCACAGGATCACCGGCATGGCGATGGCGATGCCGATGTAGCCCGACATCTTGATCCGCAGCGAGAAGGCCTGGAGCGGCTCGGTGGCGATCACGGTGCCGTCGGGCTGGATCTCGTGGAACGGCCGGAGCAGGAAGTCGAGCAGGTACGGGAACAGGAACCAGCCGATGACGGCGCCGAGCACCACGGCGATCGAGACCTTGATGAGCCGGGAGCGGAGCTCGGCGAGGTGCTCCCAGATGGTCATGTGACCGGCGCCCTTCGGGTCCGGGGCGGCGCTCACGAGGCGGCGCTCCGATCAGGCAGCACTGGTGCTGCCCGTCTCGTCCCCCGTCGGAGTGTCGGGGCGAGACGGGGTGACGAGCTCCGGTCCGGTGCCGGGGGCCGGGGTCACGTCGGCGGCGAACGCGGCGCGACCGGTGGTGCCGGACGTGGGGCCCTGGCCTCGTTCAGGAGCGGCGTCGATGCTCCCCGAGGTGGTGGCGGTGGTGCCGGGCTCGGTCGGGGCCGTGGGGATCTCGGGGCTGGCGAGCAGCCGGGGCCCCGGGCTCGTGCGGTGCACGGCGTCGTCGGGCGCGGACTCGGTCCCGTCGGTGGAGTCGGTGGCGCCGAGATCCATGGCCTGACGGAACTCCTCCTGGAATCCCGAGGTCATCCGCCGGAACTCGTTCACGTAGCGCCCGACCTTGCGGGCGGTCTCCGGGAGCTTGTCCGGTCCGAGCACGACCAGCGCCAGCAGCAGGATGACCAGGATCTCGCCACCACCGACGTTGAACATGACTTCCGATGTTAGTCAGCCCGGGAGAGGCTTCCGAGGCCCCGAGCGCCCGCCCCGTCCCGTCCTTCCGGGCCTGAGCCGCGAACGCTCTCAGCGACGGCTGTCGGCATCCTCGAAGGCTGCCCACAGGGCGCCGTCGTCGTGGAGCAGGTCGGTGAAGGCGTCGATGTCGCGCGGTGCGATGGGATCGCCCGTCGGACGGGACTCGGCCAGCTCGAGCGGCGCGGTGGCCATGTCGTACTGCACGCCGGAGGCGAGGAGCAGATCGATCGTGCGGGGCTGAGCCGGCTTGACCACGAGGGAACCGCAGCGAGGGCAGAGGAAGGAGTAGCTGCCCTGGTTGGTCGTCGGATCGACGCGCACGCGGACGTCAGCCGTTCCCAGCTCGACGTCACCACAGACCGTGCACGTTGCCCGGATCGTCGCCATCGCTGCACTCCTTCGGATCGGGGACCATCCCCGCAGGTGTTTTGTCGTCGTCCGACCCCCCTTCCTTGAGCGACCGGTCATGAGTCATTCGATCCAGATCCGACCACCGACCGTGGGAATCGGCGGTGGCGCTCCGTGGCCGGCCCGGACACGGCATGCTGGATCGGTGCCCCGGCTCCCGTCGCTGCGCCCCCCGATCGGCTTCGCCCACCGCGGCGCTCGCGCCCACGCGCCGGAGAACACCATGGAGGCCTTCCGCCTCGCCCGGCGCCTCGGCGCCGCCGGTCTCGAGAGCGACGTCTGGCTCACCAGCGACGGCGTCGCCGTGCTGGTCCACGACGGGGCCGTCGGGCGCTGGCCCCGCCGACGGGAGATCGCCACGCTGACCCGGGCCGAGTTGCCCGACCACATCCCGACGCTGGCCGAGCTCTACGACGAGGTCGGCGCCGAGGTGGAGCTCTCGCTCGACGTCAAGGACCCGGCGGCGGCCCCCGAGGTGGTGGCCACCGCCCGCGATGCCGGCGCCGAGGCGCAGCTCTGGCTCTGCCATCCCGACTGGCGGACGGTGGCGTCGTGGCGGGAGCTCTCGGGCGAGGTCAACCTGGTCGAGTCCACGAGGCTGGCCCGGCTGGACGGCTCACCGGAGCAGCACGTGGCCCGCAGCGCCGAGGCGGGGATCGACGCGCTGAACCTGCACCAGACCGACTGGAGCGGCGGTCTGGTGGCCATGGTGCACCGTTTCGAGCTCCTCGCCTTCGGCTGGGACGCCCAGTACGAGCGGGTGCTCGACCACCTCCTCGACAGCGGCATCGACGGCGTCTACAGCGATCACGTCGACCGCATGGCCGCCGCCCTCGACCGCCGGAGCCGCTGAGCCTCTCCGCGGACCCTCAGAGGATGTCGAAGCGCCCGATGGGCCAGACCACGACGAAGGCGCGGCCCACCACCGAGTCCTCCGGGATGGGACCGAACCAGCGGCTGTCCTGCGAGTCGCCGCGGTTGTCGCCCATCACCCAGAGGTGGTCGTCGGGAACAACGCAGGGATCGACGCGGGTGCACTTGTAGGGCGACGCGGTGGTGGAGGTCTCGGTGCCGACCGGGAGGTACCCCTCCTCGAGCTGGCGCCCGTCGACGAAGACGTTGTCCCCCTCGATGACGACCTCTTCGCCGGGTAGACCGACGATCCGCTTGATCAGCTCGGAGATGTCCGAGGAGGTGGCGCCCTCGGGCCGGTCGAACACGACGATGTCGCCCCGGTTGGGGTCGTGGAGGCGGTAGCTCAGCTTGTTGACGAGCACCCGGTCGTTCTTCTTCAGGGTCGGGTACATCGAGTCCGACGGGATGTAGAACGCCTGCACGAGGAAGACCTTGAC
>DATDIY010000285.1:0-2315 GCA_036520815.1 Acidimicrobiales bacterium | reverse complement strand
GAACCAGCCGGCCGCCGGCTCGAAGCCGTGCTCGGTGAACGTCGACGAGAGCGCCGCGTCGTGGTCCGCGCCGACCTCGACCAGCAGGTGGCCGCCCGGGGTGAGCAGCACCCCCGCCGCCTCGACGATCCGGCGGACGAGCTCGAGCCCGTCGTCGCCGCCGTCGAGCGCGAGGCGCGGCTCGTGGCGTTGCACGTCGGCCGGCAGCAGGCGCAGCGCGTCGGTCGGGACATAGGGCGCCACCGCGGTGATCACCTCCAAGGCAGCGATGGGGCGGAACGGCTCGGCCAGATCGGCCACCAGACTGGTGACACCGTTGCGGCGGGCGCAGCGGACCGCTCGCTCTTCGAGGTCGGTCGCCACCACCGCCGCCGACGGCACGCTCGCGGCCAGGTGAGCGGCGACGGCACCGCTGCCAGTGCACAGGTCGAGGGCCCGACCGCCGTCGGGCAGCAGTGCCGCCGCCCGGCGAGCCAGCTCCTCGGTCTGCGGCCGGGGCACGTAGACGCCGGGCTCCACGACGATCCGACGTCCGCAGAAGGTGGTGGCGCCGACGATCCAGGCCAGGGGTTCGCCGTCCTCCCGCCGGGCGACCCAGCGGTCGAGGGCGGAGGGGTCGGGGGAGGCGGCCAGCATCTCGTCGGCCTCCGCCTCGGCGGCCACGCACCCTGCCGCCCGCAGTCGCTCGACCACCTCCTCATCGCGCACCCGCCCATCCTCCCGCCTCGGGCGCGAGCTCAATGGTCCAGTGGTGGTCAGGCGTCGACGTAGCGGGCGTCGTCGGGGTAGTGCGGGAAGGCGTCGCCGTCGGCCATCCAACCGGCCAACCAGTCGGTGGTCACGGCCCGACCCTCGTCGCGCAGGGATTCGAGGTGGGCCATGTCGCGGTGGAACTTCGACGTGTGCGACAGGCGCGACGCCGTCTCCTTGCCCATCTTGATGGTGCGCACGGTGACGAGCTTGCGGCCGGCGAGCGGAGGGTGCTCGTCGCCGTAGGCCCGCAGCCACTTGTTGATCGTCTCGATGTGGTCGAGCTCGCCGTTCAGCGAGAGGTTGCCGGCGAGGGCGTTCTCCCGATCCCGGATGTCGTCGAGCGCCATCTTGTCGTGGGGCTCGAGCTGCTCCTGCGGGTTGATCCGCACCACCCAGATCTCGTCGGGGATCCGGTCGGGCGAGCTCACGTCGAGCAGGTCGCGCACCGGCGGGTTCTGGGAGTAGAGGCCGTCCCAGTAGCGGCCCGTCCGCCGTTCGAGCTCGCCCGGCACGCCAGTGGGGAACGCCAGGTCGTCGATGGGCTGGGCCCGCAGCACCTCCGGCAGGGTGCCCGACGCCGCCACGCCCTCGAGCGACAGCGGGCGCCGCATCCGCCAGCGGGTCGCGTTGTACTGGTCGTCACCGGTGCTGGTGGTGGCGAGCCCGAGGTCGTGGAGCGTCTTGTCGCTGTCGAAGATCTCGAAGTTGCCGCTCACGAGCTCGACCGCACCGGCGACCATCCGGACGTCGGCGGCGGCGACGCCGTTCCAGTCGACGGCGTCGAAGTCGGGGCAGACGGAGGGGAGCAGTCCACCGAACCCGAGGTACTCGGGACGCGCTCCCATCGCGCTGAGCGCCTTCAGGCCGAGGTCACCCCACGGCGCGTACGGGCCGGTGCGGAGCATCGGCACCCCGTTCTCGGCCGCCTTCAGGACCTGGGCGGTGAAGGCGTCGTGGGCCTTCTCGACCGCGGTACGGGCGGCGAAGGAGGTCCACAGCGCGTCGAGCCGGTCGATCGCCTTCTCCGGCGTGCCGCAGGTGGGGTCCTTCAGGTTGGGGACGAGCCCGTACCAGGCGGCCAACGCGCACAGCGCCCCCGCCGACGTGCCCGAGAGCGAGACGATGTCGAAGCCGGAATCGTCACCCTTCTCGGGCGTGCTCGCCGGCGATGACGAACGGGTGGTGGCGCCGAGGATCTCGGTCAGCACGCCCCAGGTGAAGGCGGCATGGGTGCCCCCGCCCTGACAGGCGACAGCGACGCGGGTGGTCGGCATGGGGGCAAACTACCGACCGAGTGTGTCGGGGGGAGCAGCACCTGGTTACGGGACGACGAGCGCCCGCCCGATGAGCCGGGACCCGGCGGGTCGCGGCCAGAGATCTCGGAGAATCATGGAAACCCTGTTGCGCGCGGGCGTTCGATGTGGCATACTGGTGTTCTTCCCCTTCGAGGTCCACCGTCCGCTCGTTGTTCTGAGCTCCGGGTGGGCGTCCTTCGTCGTTCGGTTCCTGTGTGAGGTCCGGTCGTGTCGGTTGGGGAAGCACTCACAACTGAAGACGGTTGC
>DATDIY010000284.1:0-18154 GCA_036520815.1 Acidimicrobiales bacterium | reverse complement strand
CGTGGCGGTCACAGTGGCGCTCTCCTTCGCCCCCCAGCTGGCGATCACCGCCAGGCGGGTGCGCGAGGCCAGACGACTGCGGGGCCGGCCGACGAAGGGACCCTCGGCGTGGCGGGGCTCGATGCTGCCGGTGCTCGAGGGCGCGCTCGAGCGGGCGGTCACCCTGGCCGCGTCGATGGACTCGCGCGGCTACGGGCGTCACGGTCAGGCCCTACCGGCGGTGCGTCGCGGTGCCGCCGGGCTCACCCTCGGCGGCCTTGTGCTGTGCGGCATCGGCGCCTACGGCGTGCTCGACCCGAGCGTGCCGTTCGTCCTGCGGGCGCCGGCGCTCGTCGCCGGAGGACTCGCCCTCACCGCTGCCCTCCTGCTCGGGAGCCGGCGCAGCGACCGCACCCGTTACCGGGCCGACCCCTGGGCCGGGCCCGAGTGGATCGTGGCCCTGAGCGGTCTGGTCGCCATCGTCGGAGTGGTGGTGTCCGGGCGGGCCGGGGGCACCCTCGATCCGTCGGTCTACCCGCTCGAGGTGCCCGAGCTCCCCATCGCCGCCGCCCTCGGGGTGCTCGTGGCCGCCCTGCCGTCGGTGGCCGCCCCTGAGCCGCCGTCGCTGGCCACCGTGCCGTCGGGCGTGGCGCTGGAGGTGGCCGCGTGATCCGCTTCGAGCACGTCACCTTCACCTATCCGGAGGCGGACCGACCCACTCTCGTCGACGTCGACTTCGAGGTGCCCGAGGGGGAGTTGTGCCTCGTCGTCGGCACGACCGGCTCCGGCAAGTCGACCCTGCTGCGCGCGGTCAACGGGCTCGTGCCCCGGTTCTCGGGTGGCCTGCTGCAGGGCACCGTGTGGGTCGACGGGCGGAGCACCGAATCGGTCCCGCCGCGCGAGCTGGCCGATGTCGTGGGCCTCGTCGGCCAGGACCCGGCCGCCGGGTTCGTCACCGACGTGGTGGAGGACGAGCTCGCCCACGCCATGGAGAACCTCGGCGTGGCCCCGGACGCCATGCGCCGACGGGTCGAGGACGTGCTCGATCTGCTCGGGCTCCACGAGCTGCGTCAACGACCCCTCGCCGCCCTGTCCGGTGGCCAGCAGCAACGGGTGGCCATCGGGTCGGTGCTCACGGCCAGCCCGCGCGTGCTGGTGCTCGACGAGCCCACCTCCGCCCTCGACCCCGCCGCCGCCGAGGAGGTGCTCGCCGCGCTCACCCGGCTGGTCCACGACCTCGGCATCACCGTGCTGATGGCCGAGCACCGCCTCGAGCGGGTGGTCCAATACGCCGACCGGGTCGTGCTCGTCCCCGGTGGTGGGCACCCGGTCGTGGTCGGTGAGCCCGGCATCACCCTGGCCGAGGCGCCGGTGGTCCCGCCGGTCGTGGCCCTCGGTCGGCTGGTCGGATGGACGCCGCTGCCGCTGTCGGTGCGCGACGCCCGCCGCGCCGCCGGCGATCTGCGCACGCGTCTCTCGTCCGTGGCCCCGCGGGACGACGCACCTCTGGCGGCCGTGGCCGCACCCACCCACGGGACGAACAGTGACGTGGTGGCCAGGGTCGAGGGGCTGCACGCCGGCTACGGCTCACTGCCCGTACTGAAGGGCCTCGACCTGGAGCTGCGGGCGGGGGAGGTCGTGGCCCTGATGGGCCGCAACGGGGCCGGCAAGTCGACGCTGCTCGGCCAGCTCGTCGGGCTCCACACGCCTGCTCGCGGCCGGGTGCTCGTCGGCGGCGACGAGCCGCACCGCCTCGCCGCGCGCGAGGTGGTGCGCCGGGCCGGGCTGGTGCCCCAGGACGCCGGGCTGCTGCTCTATCACGACACGGTCGCGGCAGAGTGCGTCGCCGGCGACCACGACGCCGACCTGGCGCCGGGCACCACCCGAGCCGTGCTCGACCGGCTCGTCCCCGAGATCGATCCCCGCGCCCATCCCCGTGACATCTCCGAGGGGCAGCGCCTCGCCCTCGCTCTCGCCATCGTGCTGGCCGCCGAACCGTCGATCGTCCTGCTCGACGAGCCGACTCGCGGACTCGACTACCCCGCCAAGGGCCGCCTGGTCGAGATGCGGCGCACCATGGCCGGCGACGGCCGGGCCGTGGTGCTCGCCACCCACGACGTCGAGGTGGTCGCCGAGGTCGCCGACCGGGCTGTCGTGCTGGCCGACGGCGAGATCGTGGCCGACGGCCCCGCCCGCGAGGTCGTCGTGCACTCACCGGTGTTCGCCCCCCAGGTCGCCAAGGTGCTCGCCCCGGAACCGTGGCTCACGGTCGGCGAGGTCGCCGCTGCCCTCGACCAGCTCGCCGCCAGCGGGGAGCCGGCATGACGACGAACGCCCCCGCCGCTGGTCGGCATGCCGCCCTGCGCCTGAAGGCCCGCTCCCGACTGCTGCTGGTGGCGTGCTCGGTGTTCGGTCTCGTCGCCTTCGGATGGCCGCTCTTCTCGCAACCCCAGGGCAGCGCCACCACTGCCCACGCTGCCGACGCGCCGTGGCTGCTGGCCGCGCTGCTCCCACTGCTCCTCGCCGTCGTCCTGGCCGAGCTGGCCGACGGTTCGCTCGACGCCAAGGCGGTCGCCCTCCTCGGCGTGCTCGCCGCATGCGGGGCGGCCCTGCGTCTCCCGAGCGGCGGGGTGGCCGGGTTCGAGCCCGTGTTCTTCCTGCTCGTGCCGGCCGGACGGGTGCTCGGTCGAGGCTTCGGGTTCGTCCTCGGCGCGCTCACCCTGTTCGTTTCCGCCCTGCTCACGGGAGGGGTCGGTCCGTGGCTGCCGTTCCAGATGCTGGGGGCGGCCTGGATGGGCTTCTTCGCCGGCTGTCTCCCACCGCTTCGGGGGCGGGCCGAGGTGGTGATGCTGGCCGGGTACGCGGCGGCCGCGTCGCTCGCGTACGGGTTCCTGCTCAACCTCTCGTTCTGGCCCTACCTCGCCGGCTCCGACACGTCGGTCTCGTTCGAGCCCGGCGCCGGTCTGGCCGAGAACCTGCGCCACTTCTGGGGTTTCCACGTCACCACCTCGCTCGGCTTCGACATCCCCCGGGCCGTGTTCACCGGCGGTTTCGTCCTGGTCGCCGGCAAGCCGATCCTCGGCGCCCTGCGACGGGCGTCGCGTCGCGCCGCGTTCGGAGCGCCGGTCTCGTTCGAGCCAGCATCCGACGCGCCCTAGCGTGGCCGCCATGGCGCCTGTCGTGTTCGTCACCCGACCGCTCCCGGAGCCTGGGATCAGCCCCCTCGTCGAGGCCGGGTTCGACGTGCGGTCCAACGCCGAGGATCGGCCCCTCACCCGCGACGAGCTGCTCACCGGGGTGGCCGACGCCGCCGCCGTGGTCGCCACGTTGAGCGATCGGGTCGACGCTGAACTGCTCGACGCCGCCCCGCGCCTCAAGGTGGTGGCGAACTACGCCGTCGGGTTCGACAACGTCGATGTGGCCGAGGCCCGCCGTCGAGGGGTCGAGGTCACGACCACCCCCGACGTGCTCAGCGAGGCCACCGCCGACCTGGCGTGGGCCCTCCTGCTGGCCGCCGCCCGCCGTCTCGGTGAGGGCGAGCGCCTCGTGCGGGCCGGGGAGTGGAAGGGTCCGGGGCCGCGTCAGCTGCTCGGCCAGCCCGTCGGTGGCCGCACCCTCGGCATCGTCGGGATGGGCGCCATAGGTCGGGCCGTGGCCCGCCGCGCCCGCGGGTTCTCCATGCCCGTCGTGTACTTCAACCGCAACCGCGTGCCCGACGCCGTCGAGCACGAGCTCGGGGCCCGCTACCTCCCTCTCGACGAGCTGCTCGCCACCGCCGACTTCGTCTCCCTGCACGCACCGCTCAACGACGAGAGCCGCCACCTCGTCGACGCCTCGGCCCTGGCCCGCATGAAGTCCACCGCCGTGTTGGTCAACACCGCCCGGGGTGCGTTGGTCGACGAGCCTGCCCTGGTGCAGGCGCTGCGAGAGGGGCGCATCGCCGCCGCCGGGCTCGATGTCTTCGAGCGCGAGCCTCAGCTCGCCGACGGGCTGGCCGAGCTCGACAACGTCGTCGTGAGCCCCCACGTCGGCTCGGCCACGACCGACACCCGCGCCGCCATGGTCCGACTGTGCGTCGAGAACGTGGTGGAGGTGCTGGCCGGCCGGCCGGCGGTCACGCCGGCACCGGCTCCGTCGTGACCACGGGGGCCTCGGGGGCATGGGGGCGCCACGCCGGACGGGCCAGCGCCATCTGCACCACGCTGATCGAGCGCTCCTCGAACGCCGCCTCGCAGTAGGCGAGGTAGAAGTCCCACATCCGCACGAACCGCTCGTCGAGGCCCATCGCCCCGAGCGCCTCGTCGTCGCGGTGCAGGTTGGCCTGCCAGCGCCGCAGGGTCTCGGCGTAGTGGAGCCCGTAGTCGTGCACCGCCGTCACCGAGAGGTCGGTCACCCGCCGCGCCGATCGCAGGATCGCCTCCATCGACGGCAGGCAGCCCCCGGGGAAGATGAAGCGCTTGATGAAGTCCTGGGTGGTCTTGGCCCGCTCGTAGCGCTGCGGTTCGATCAGGATCGCCTGGAGCGCCATCAGCCCGTCGGGAGCGAGCAGGTGTCGGCACCGCTCGAAGAAGGTGTCGTGCTCGCGCCAGTCGACCGCCTCGATCATCTCGATGGAGGCGAGCTTGTCGTAGGTGCCGGTCAGGTCTCGGTAGTCGTCGTGCAGCACCGTCACCCGGTCGGCGAGGCCTTCGCGCTCCACCCGCTCGACGGCGTAGGCGTGCTGCTCGGCGGAGATGGTGGTCGTGGTGACCCGGGCTCCGTACCGGCGGGCGGCGTGCACCGCGAACCCGCCCCATCCGGTGCCGATCTCCACCACGCGGTCGTCGGGGCGGAGGTCGAGCAGCCGGCACAGCCGGTCGAGCTTCTCCTGCGAGGCCTCCTCGAGCGGCGCGTCCCAGGTGGGGAACACGGCCGCGGAGTACATCATCGTCGGGTCGAGGAAGTGCTCGAAGAAGTCGTTCCCGAGGTCGTAGTGGGCTCGGATGTTGGTGCGGTCCCGGTGGCGGTCCTGGCGGCGCAGGCGGCGCAGGGCGTCGCTCGCCGGTGCCGCGGCGCGGTGCAGGGTGGAGCGGTGTCGATCGGTGCGGCGGGTCGCCCGGCCGAGGATGCGCAGCACGGCGGTGAGGTCGTCGGTGTCCCACCAACCGTCGAGGTACGCCTCGCCCAGCCCTGCGCTGCCGCCGCTCAACACCTTCCACCACGCCCGTTCGTCGTGCACCGTCATGGTGCCGCGCAGGGGTCGGCGACCGAGCTCGTCGGGCCCGTCGCTGCCGAAGCGGTGCCGCCGGCCCGGCTCGACGATCTCGAGCGGGTCGTCGACGTAGCGGCGGCACAGGGCCAGGACCATCTGCCGGGCAGGTCCGGAGCGCAGATCGTCGCCTGAGCGGGTCATGACGTGTCGTCCCCCTTGCGCCGGGCGCCGGCATCCACCTCCTGAGGGCGACGGACGCCGGCACGGATCGGGTGTGGGACGAACGGTACGCGACGGGCGGCGAGCAGGACGGCGTGAGCGTGGATGCCAGCCCACACCCGGTGGGTCAGCAGCGGATGGGAGACCAGTCGCCGCGCGAGCGATCGTCGGGTCAGCGCCTCCCGGCGCAGCACCAGGTCGGCGTCGAAGACCTTGACCGGGACCGCACCGGGCCCGTCCGGCGGCACCTCGAACGATTCGAGCCGAAGCCAGAGCCGGTCGCCGGGAGGAGTGCAGGTGAGGTGGTAGGTCTGGTCCATCCCCATGAACGGCGAGACGTGCAGCTGCTTGGGCAGCTCGGCGCGGACCCGGCCCCGTTCGTCGGTGTGGCCCACCGCCACCGGGCCGGGGTGAGCCGCGGTCGCGGCGCCGGGTCGAGCGTCGACCACGTAGCAGTGGCGCTCGTTCCACGGCGTGTTGGTGACCTCGAGGACGACGACTTCGAGACGGTCGGGCCCGCTGCGGGCGGGGGAGGGGGCGAGGCAGTAGTGGACGGTGAGCGGGTTGAACACATACCCGAAGGTCCGCACCTGGGTGAGGGTCTGCACCGGTCCGGCTGGGCGTCGACCGGTGCGGGCCTCGACCAGGTCGCGCACGGCGTCGCCGAGGGGGACGGTGGGGTCGCCGTCGAGGTAGTCCCGTCGGTCGTAGCGCACCGGCCACCACCGCTCGGGCCCCAGCGGACCACCCGTTGCGGTCGGAGCGGTCGGCCCGTGGGGTCGGTCCAGCTCGTCGTGGTCGAGCAGGAGCAGGTACAGCCCCATCGCCACCCGGTGGTCGCGCCGCGCCAGGCGTCGATGGCGGATCGTGCCGGTGCACAGGCCGCTCGTCACAGGTCCACCCCGAAGTGGCGGCACACGTCGAGCGCCGAGCGCACGCCGTCCTCGTGGAAGCCGTAGCCCCAGTAGGCCCCGGCGAAGAACGTGCCCCGCCGGCCCTGGATCTCGGTCCGTCGCCGTTGGGCGCCGAGCGCGTCGGCGTCGAAGACGGGGTGGTCGTACTCGATGTCGGCGATGACCTTGCGATGGTCGATCTCGCCGGGCCGGTTGAGGGTGACGAGGATGTCGTGGCGCGACTGCAGGCCCTGGAGGGCGTTCATCCAGTAGGTGAGCGTCGCCTCCCGCCCGGAGCCGGAGCCGAGGTGGTAGTTCCAGCTCGCCCTCGCCCGGGTCCGCCGGGGGAGCAGGCGGGCGTCGGTGTGGAGGGTGGCCAGGTTGGGTTGGTAGCGGATGGCGCCCAGGATGCTCCGCTCGGCGGAGGAGGGATCGCCCAGCACCTCGAGGCTCTGGTCGGAGTGGCCGGCGAGCACGATGGCGTCGAACGTCTCGGGGGACCCGGCGTCGGTCGCCACCTCGATCACACCGCCCAACGGGCGCCCGGGATCGAGTCGGCGGACCACCTTCGTCACCGCGGTGTTCGTCCTCACCGGCCGGCGGAGGCGGGCGGTGAGGGCCCGCACGTACTGGCGGGAGCCGCCCTCCACCGTGCGCCAGGTCGGCATGCCGCGCAGCTGCAGCAGGCCGTGGTTGTCCATGAACCGGCAGTAGGCGACGGCGGGGAACTGGAGGAAGGTCTCCGGGTCGGCCGACCATATGGAGGCGCCGAACGGCACGAGGAACTCGTCGCGGAACCGCTGCGAGTACCCACCTCGGGAAACCAGCTCCTCCAGCGAGACCGACTCGTCGGCGTCGGAGACGACCAGCTGCCGGGCGGCGCGGTCGAAGCGGACGATGTCGACGAGCATCCGGGTGAACGAGGGGCGCAGCAGGTTCGATCGCTGGGCGTAGAGGGTGTTGAGGTTGGAGGCCCGGTACTCGAGGCCGCTGCGCTCGTTGCTCACCGAGAAGCTCATGTCGCTCGGGCGACTGGCCACGCCGAGCCGGTCGAGGAGCTTCACGAACCCCGGGTAGTTCCGGTCGTTGAAGACGATGAACCCGGTGTCGACGGCGTGGTGCTCGGTGGTGCCGTCGGCTCCGGGCAGCTCGATGTCGAGCGTGTTGGTGTGCCCGCCGACGCGATCGCCCGCTTCGAACACCGTGACCTCGTGGTGGGGGTCGAGGAGGTGGGCACAGAGCAGTCCCGAGATTCCCGTCCCGACGATCGCGATCTGCATCCAACCTCCTGCGGTCGGCTCCGACGGAGCACCGGCACCGGTCCGAACACGTTTAGTGCTGATTCATTCCCAAACGTGCTCGTGGGAAGTCCGATGCCGGCGGCCGCTGCAGATGACCCGACGGAGCTGGCGAGGTGAGGTCAGCCCGGCGGGCGCGCCCGCGACCGGGCCTGGGCGGCGGCCAGTCGACCGAAGACGCCGAGGAGCTCCGGCGTCGACCGGGTGATCTCGTCGGCGCCAAGGGGCCGGTGGCGGTCGAGATCGGCCACGGCCCGACCGCCGAGGACGACGGGGCACCCGACCTCGTCGTGCAGCGTGCGGATCGCCTTGCGGATGGCGGCCTCGTTCCCGCCGCGTGTGGCGCTGATGCCCACGCCGATCAGGCGGTCGGCACCCTTGGCGGCGTCGACGAAGGACCGGGCGGGGGTGTGGGCGCCGAGGTCGACCACGGCGAACCCGGCCCCCCGGAGCAGATCGGCGGCCAGCGCCACCGGGACGCTGTGGTGGTCGCCCTCGGGTGCGCCGATCACGACCGTGCCGCGCTTGCGGCCCCGGCGTACGAAGCGCGGCCCGAGCCGGCCGATGAGGCGCAGCATCACCGCCGAGGCCCTGTGCTCCTGGGCCACCGTTACGCGTCCGGACTCCCAGCCGTCGCCGACCAGCGCCATTGCAGGGGCCAGCACGTCGAGGTAGATCCGGTCGGGTTCGACACCGGCGGTGAGGGCGCCCTCGACGATGCTCCACGCCCCCTGCTCGTCGCCGGCGAGGAGCCGGTCCTCCAGCCTCACGTGGTAGTCGTGGCGCCGCCGCCGACCGGCTCCCTTGCCGGGAGCAGCCGGGCCTCCCACGCTCGCGGTGCCGGCCCGACCCGCCCGCAGGGCCTCCACGTCGCGCGCGTGGACCCGCCACACGGCACCCTGCTTGACCGCGGGCAGACGTCCGGTGCGGACGTACCGGTAGGCGGTCATGTAATGCACGCCGAGGCGGTCGGCCGCGTCGGTCAGGCTGAGCGTCTCGTCGGACACATCCCCTCGAGATCCGTGGAGGGCCAAGGTGGCGCGGGTTTCAGCACTGAACGTAGCCGGTCGGCCGTCGGCCGCCACCGGACGGTGCGTCCAGGGCGGGACGAAGCCCCGGTACGGTGAACACAGGATGACCACGAGCTACCGACCCCAGGTCGCCGCCGCCTTCGAGGTGCTCGCCGACGGACTGGCGCCGTTCGTCGACAGGCGTATGGCGGCGATCACCCCGGGTGACGACTGGATCCTCGTCGCCGCCGAGAAGCTGGGGAAGCGGCGCGACGTCCTGGTGTCGCTCGTCGACCCTCACTTCCAGCTGGAGGTCATCGTCCGCTGGTGGGGTCCCGCGTTCGACGACGACCTCCCCGAATCGATGCGACCGGTGGTCACCGACCTGCGCACCGCCCGCAACCACTGGGCCCACCCTGACCCCGATCACCCCTTCGACCTCGAGTACGCCCTGCAGGTGCACCGCTGGGCCGAGGAGCTGCTGGTCGAGGCCGGTGCCACCGAGCAGGCCCGCCGGGTGGCCGAGCTGGGGGAGGAGCTGCGCTGGGCCGGGGTCGACGCTCAGGCCCGGCAGTCCGGACAGCCCGAGACCGAGGTCCTCTTCGACGAGCTGGTCCGCCTGGAGGCGGAGCAGGACCTGCTGACGTCCCAGCTTCAGGAGGCCCGGGAGCTGGCGTCGTCGGCGACGGGCCGATCCCGGGCGTTGTCGCGCCAGCTGGCCGAGCTGCAGGCCCAGTACGCCGCCGTCGCCGGCCTGCGCGAGGAGTACCTCGACCTGCAGCGCCAGCTCGATTCCGAACGGACCGTCCGGGATTCGGAGGAACACGACACCAGCGACCTCCACCAGCGCCTGGTCACCACCGCGGAGGCGGCGGCCCGGTTGCACGCCGAGGGGGAGCAGCTGCGGGCCGAGCTGGAGCGCACCCGCGCCGAGCTCTCGGGGGTCGACCCGATGCACACCGAGATCGGCCGGCGCTGGATGTGGCTGGTGGCGGGGCTGATCCTGTTGCTCGGCGTGCTGATCGTGCTGGTGGGCTACCAGGTCCGCTGACGCGCGCCTGCGGCACCGGGTCGGGTCAGTGGCCGGCCATGCGGGCGACGAGCGAGGTCTTGGCCGCCATCTCGGTGTCGTTGAGCACTCCCGCCCGGTGCAGGGCGAGGATGCTGTGCATGAGGGCCTTCTCCTCGATGCTGTTGATGAGGGGGACCTCGGGGAGCAGCGCCATCACCGCCGCCTGGGCCTCTTCGGCCAGGTCGGGGCGGAGTCCCTTGACCACCATGTCGGCGCCGGTGCGGCTCGTCAGGTGCAGCACCGCGCTGGTGAGGCGGCGCTCCACTGACACGTCCTGGATGTCGGCCAGGGCCAGCTGGCGGCGCAGGCCGCCGTTCCGGTCGCGCAGCTCGATGCGATCGGTCATCACGACCAGCTGGTCGCCGATGCGGTCGATCTCGGTGGCCAGGGCGGTCGGGCGCAGCTCGAGCAGTGGCTTCTCGACCTTGGGCCGCTGTGCGGCGGCGGCGGCGAGCACGCCGGTGGTGACCGCGGCCGGTCCGCCTCGTGGCACCACGACACCGGGCGGTTCGTCGTCCACGCTGTCGGTGTCGGGGGTCTGATCGAGCTCCGGCGGATCGACGTCGACCTCGCGGGCCTCCGTCGGGGCGGGGGCATCGGCCATGTCCCGGTCGGATGCCGTCGCCTCCCGGGCCTCGTCGGCGAGTCGCTGGGCCTCGATCAGCACCTCGTCGGCGGGATCGACGGGAGCGACCGCATCGGCGGGCTCGTCGGCCGCGTAGGTCGGCGGATCCGGGGGAGCGGGGAGCGGCGGGGGGAGGGGCATGCCGAGCGCGCGGGCGGCCGCGCTGCTGCGCAGGTGCCGCTGGATGGCGGCGTCCTCCTTGGAGGCGCGCTCGCGGGCCTCCAGCTGCACGTGCAGGAGCTCGTCGTCGGCGTACTGGGGCGGGAGATCGGCCACGTTTGTCTCATCGGCGCCCGCGCGCCGATGATTGAGCGCTCGCCGCGATCCCTGGAGCCGTCCGATGCCCGATCCCGTTGACCCCGAACGTCCCGAGGACGAGGGCCTGGCCGAGCCGGAGCTCCCCGAGGTCGACATCGAGGGTGCCCGCCTCCTGGCCAACGAGGCCCGGGCCCGCCTCCGGGGCGACGGGTTCGACGACGACGCCATCGACGCGTGGGTCCGGGTCTACTTCGAGAAGGACCACGAGGGGTCGGTCGACGGTCTGATCGCCTTCATCGAGGCCGAGCAGGCGGCGGGGCGGGGTCCGACCGCCCCGTAGGAGTCAGATCCGCGTCAGAGAGCCCGCGAAGGGCGGGGTCGCAGGCGGGTCACCAGACTCGGCATCGAGGTCAGGACCTCGGCGTCGAGGTGGGCGTTGAGCCAGTCCCGGTTCCGGCGGTCGAGGTCGTCGGCGGGGTCGAACCGGTTGAGGAACACGAGCGGCGTCGCCACGTGTGAGCCGGAGTCGAGGGCGTCCAGGCTGAGGCGGACGGCGTTGATGGTGCCGAGCCCGCTGTCGGAGACCAGCAGCACGATGTCGGGCTGCAGCTCCTCGACGAGGGTGATGCCGTCCCCGTCGGCCGCGTGCGGAGAGCGCAGCCCACCGGCCGTCTCGACCAACCCCACCGCCGGCGCCGGAGAGGGCCAGGTGATCTCGCCGGCCAACTCGGCCACCGTGAACTCGGGTCGGCCCAGCGCGTCGGCGGCCATCGGTGGCGCCATCGCGACCGTGTACCAGCGGTCGCGGGGGCACACCTCGGTCGGCTCCTCCCCCGTGGCGCCGGCCAGCACGTGGGCGTCGGTGGTGCGGTCCTCGGGACCGAACGACTGGGCCGGCTTGCGGGCCGCCACGGTGTGGCCTTCGGCGTGCAGGTCGCGCAGCAGGTGGGAGCCGACCCAGGTCTTGCCGACGTCGGTGTCGGTGCCGGCCACCACGACGAGCAGGTCAGGGCGGTCGGTCACGGCGTCCCCGAAGCGGACAGGGCCGGGAGTCGGCGCAGGGCCTCGTCGAGGCGGTGGAGCTGGTCGGGCGTGTGGGCGGCGGAGAGGGCCACACGCAGCCGGCTGGTGCCGGGGGGAACCGTGGGCGGCCGGATGGCCGGGACCAGCAGGCCCTGGGCCAGCAGGGCGTCGGATGCCTCGACCGCGGCGGTCTCCGAGCCGATGATCACCGGCACGATCGGAGTGGGGTGGCCCGGACGCACGATGTCGATGTTGTCGCGCAGCCGGGCCCGCAGGGCGTCTCCTTCGGCCGAGGCGACGATTCCGACGGCGGCCAGGGCGGCGGCGGCGTCGGCGGGGCTGAGAGCGGTGGTGAAGATGTAGGTGCGGGCCCGGTTCACGAGCAGCTCCGTGAGGCGGAGGGGGCCGGTCACGAACCCGCCGAGGGCGCCGAGCGTCTTGGAGAGCGTGCCGACCTGCACCACCGGGGGACCGTCGTCGGCGGCCCGGGCGGGTGGGACCGGCTGCAGCACCGAGTGGGCCTCGTCGAGCACCAGCAGGGCGTCGTGGCGGGCGCACAGCTCGATCAGCTCGTCGACGGGCGCCAGGTCACCGTCCATGGAGAACACGGTGTCGGTCACCACCACCTGGCGTCGGGCCCCGGGCTCGGCCAGGGCGGCGGCGAGCGCGTCGAGGTCGGTGTGGGGGTGGATCCGCAGGTCGGCTCCGTCGGCACGAGCCAACCGGCAGCCGTCGACGATCGACGCGTGGTTGAGCTCGTCGGAGTGGACCCGCACGCCCGGCCCGCCGAGGGTCGAGAGGAGCCCGAGGTTGGCGGCGTAGCCGGTGGGGAAGAGGACCGAGGACTCCGTTCCTCGCCACTGGGCCAGCGCCTCCTCCAGCTCGTGGTGCACCGGTCGGGATCCGACGACCAGACGGGACGCCCCCGATCCGGTTCCCCACTGCTCGATGGCGTCGACGGCGGCCGTCACCACCCGGGGGTGCTGGGAGAGCCCGAGGTAGTCGTTGGAGGCGAACGACACGACCTGGGTGTCGGTGGCGACCAGGCGGCCGTTGGGACCAGCGGCGTCGAACTCCCGCGGCTCGCGCCAGCGGCCGGCCTGGCGCGTGGCGTCGTTCTGGGCGTGCACCCACGCGTCCCAGCGGCTCGGCGTCACACCCGGCTCCCCGTCATGCCCGGCAGCCCTCGTCGACGGCGTCGCCCAGGACCTCCACGATCCGCTCGATCTCGTCGGGGGTCGAGGTGAGCAGGGGCATGAGCACGATCACGTCGCCGAGCGGCCGCAGCAGCACGCCCCGCTCGACGGCGGCGGCGCAGACCCGGCGGCCCCAGCGCAGGCCCTCGGCCGGAGGGGCCAGCTCGACGCCCGTCATGAGGCCGCGGCGGCGTACGTCGGCCACGACGTCGGGTCGTTCGCCGGCGAACTTCTCGAGCAGCACGCCCAGTTGGGTGGCGCGCTCGCGCACGTTGGCCAGCACATCCCACTCGTCCATCAGCTCGAGGTGGCGACGGGCGACGGCGGCGGCCAGGGCGTTCCCCGAGAACGAGTGCCCGTGGTAGAAGGTCTTCTCGCTCAGGTCAGGCCCCAGGAACGCCTCGTACACCCGGCGGGTGACGGCGGTGGCAGCCATCGGCAGGTAGCCGCCGGTGAGCCCCTTCCCCAGGCACAGCAGGTCGGGACGGATGCGGCACTGTTCGGACGCGAACAGCGTGCCGGTGCGGCCGAAACCGGTGGCGACCTCGTCGGCGATGAGCAGCACGCCGTGCTCACGACAGGTGTCGCCGAGCCGTTCGACCGACTCGGGATCGGTGACGTACATGCCGCTGGCGCCCTGCACGAGGGGCTCGATCACGACCGCGGCGAGCTCGTCGGCGTGGGCCACCACCAGGGCGCAGGCGGTGTCGGCCCAGTCGGGATCGGTGTAGCCGGGTGCGCGCAGGACACCGAAGCGCAGCGCGTCGAACACGGCGGTCCCGAAGCCGCCGGCGCCGAGCGAGAGCGAACCGACGGTGTCGCCGTGGTAGGCGTCGCTGAGGGCCAGGTAGCGGGTGCGGGTGGTGACGCCCTGGTTGGTCCAGTACTGGAAGGCGATCTTGAGGGCCTGCTCCACCGCCGCCGCACCGTCGGAGGCGAACAGGAAGTGCGGTTCGGCGACCGGCACCCTCGGCGCGAGCGCCTCGGCCAGCTCGATGGTGGCCCGGTTGCCGTTGCCGAGCAGGGTCGTGTGGGCGACCCGGTCGAGCTGTTCCCGCACGGCCTGGTCGAGCTCGGGCACCCGATGGCCGAGGGTGGCGACCCACAGCGACGAGATGGCGTCCAGGTAGCGGCGGCCGTCGACGTCGATGAGCTCGTGGCCCTCGGCCGACTCCACGATCACCGGGCGGTTGTCGCGATAGACCGACATCTGGGTGAACCCGTGCCAGACGACGGCGGCGTCACGGTCGACCCACCGGTCGTGGGCACTGGTGAGGTGGGCTCCCGGGGTCGGCTCGGTCACCCGGACAGCTTCGCGCTCGGGCCTCCTGCGGACCGAAGCCGGCGCCACTGCTCGATCTGCTCGCCCATGGGCGTCGACGGCGGGCCGTCGACGAACGGCCAGAGCTCCTCGGCGACGCGCCGCCAGTTCCCGGTGGCCCGCAGCTCGCCGAAGATGGCGTACAGGCCCAGGTTGATGCGCTGGATGATCACGAAGCTCTGCGGCAGGTTGGCCGCTTTCTGCATCACCGCGTAGGGCCCGGAGGTGTCGAAGAAGCGCCGGACCGTCTCGGCGGCGTACTCGGGGGTGATGGTGTACGGCCCGTCGGCGCGGACGAACTCGTAGAAGTGGCCGAGATAGTCGACGACCTGCTGGTCGGTGACCGCGAGATCGGCGGGAAGCAGGCCGATGCGCTCCACCGACCGCCTGAAGGCGGCGGGATCGTGCTCGAGGACCATGTGGCGGATCATCTCCTCGAAAAGGCCCAGCTCCTCGGGGGTGAAGTGCTTCACCAGGCCGAAATCGAGGAAGGTGACGCGTCCGCCGGAGTGGAACAGGTAGTTGCCCGGGTGGGGGTCGCCGTTGAAAGCGGCCAGGCGGTAGAGGCTGCCGAAGGCGAACCGGTAGAGCGTCTCGGCGGCGAGGTCCCTCTCCTCCTGGCTCCAGGTCAGCAGCTCGTCCCACCGCACGCCGTCGGAGAGCTCGGTCGTCAGCACCCGGGCGGTCGACAGGGAGTCGACGACGTCGGGGATGTGGATCGTCGGGTGGTCGCGGTAGTAGGCGGCGAACTCGTGCTGGTTGACCGCCTCGTTGGCGTAGTCGAGCTCCTCGACCAGTCGCTCGCGCAGCTCGGCCACCAGCGAGCGGTGGTCGAGACCGGGGAACACCTGGGCCAGTCCGGAGAAGATCAGCCCGGCATTGTCGAGATCGGCCGCCACGGCCTCGGCCACCCCCGGGTACTGCACCTTCACCGCCACCGCCTGCCGGTCGTGGGTGATGGCCCGGTGCACCTGGCCGATCGACGCCGACGCGATCGGCACCGGGTCCCACTCGGCGAAGACCTCTTCGGGCGGGGCGCCGAGCTCGTCGCGGATGACACCGGCGGCCAGCTCGGCACTCATCGGTGGGGCGTTGTGCTGGAGGTCGGCCAGGACGGTGCGCACGTGCTCGGGTAGGCCCTGGTCGAGGTAGCTCGCCATCTGCCCGATCTTCATCAGGGCGCCCTTCATGTGACCGAGGGCGTCGGCGACCTGCTCGGCCGTGCGCAGCTCGAACTCGGCGTCGAGCTGCTGGCGCCTACCGGCGTCGGCGAACACCCGCCGGGCCCGGTGGGTGGCGTAGGCCCCGCCGGTGCGGGCGCCGAGAAGGGCGATCCGCAGGTTCCGCCCGGTCCGACCTCCGTGGCGCACCGGACCGGCCCTCCCGCCACCCTTGCGCCGTCGGGCGACACCAACGAGCGCCACCGCTCCGGCCACCGCGCCTGCCCCGACGACGAGCACGGCCAGCCGTCGGCGCGAACGAGCGGGGGGTGTCACGGGCAGGCACCCTACGGCGCCCGACCCGACACCCCTCAGCCCCCGACCCAGGGTGGCTCAACCGTGCCGGTTTCCGGCACGTAGTGAGCCACGTCGGGTGGTCGTCCTGTCCGGGGACGGGCCGTCGGGGTAGACACTGGCGGTGGACGTCGGGCTGGTCCTCGCCATCGTGATGGCACTGGCCTATGCCCTGTTCAACGGGGTGAACGACGCGGCCGCCGCGGTCGCCATGCCGGTGATCACCCGCGCCGCACGGCCCGGACGCGTCGTGGCGATCGCGGCGTTGTTCAACTTCCTCGGGCCGTTCGTCCTCGGCACCGCGGTCGTCGGCACCATCGCCGGGATCGTGGCGGTGCAGGGCGACGAAGGTGTCGCTGTGATCGGCGCCGGGCTGACCTCGGCCGTGGTCTGGTGTGGCTTCGGGTGGTGGCGGGGTCTACCGACGAGCGCAGGCCACGCCCTCATCGGGGGGCTGGCCGGTGCCGCCATCGCCGCGGAGGGCCTCGACGGTGTCACGTGGGGTGGGCTCGACGGATGGAAGCCCTACGGCGTCCTCGGAGCGCTGTTCGCCCTCGTCTTCTCGGTCGTGCTGGGCCTCGTGCTCGGTGCCGTCGTGGACCGTCTGGCCCGGCGGGCGTTGCGACGTGCGACCCACGAGGTGCTGCGCCCGGTGAAGGGGGCCGAGGTCGTGTCGGCGGCGGCGCTCGCACTCGGCCACGGGGCCAACGACGCCCAGAAGTCGCTCGGCGCCATCGTGGCCCTGCTGGTCGCTGCGGGGGAGTCCACCAGCTCGTCGCCGCCCTTCTGGGCGACCGTGGCGGCGGCCACCGCCCTCACGGTCGGCACCGCCCTCGGCGGATGGCCGATCGTGCGGACGATCGGGCAGCGTCTGGTCAGGGTCCGACCCGTCGAGGGGCTCGTCGCCCAGAGCAGCTCGGCGGTCGTCGTGGTCGCCTCGTCGATCGCCGGGGCACCGGTCAGCACCACCCAGGTGTTGGCATCGTCGGTGGTCGGCACGGGGCTGGGTCGCCGACGGGGTCGTCACGTCCGCTGGGCCATCGCCGGGCGGATCGTGGTGTCGTGGCTCATCACCCTGCCGGTCGCAGCGATGCTGGCTGCGGCGTTCCTGCCACTGTGGAGGTTGATCTCGTGAAGCTGTCCCGCTGGTTCCTCCCGGACAACCCCGACGTGCTGGGCATGCTGGTCGAACAGGCCCGGGTGAGCGTCGAGGGGATGGACGCGCTCACCCGATGGGCGAATGGCGACCCGGCGGCCGCCGATGAGGTGCGCGACGCCGAGCACCGCGCCGACACCCACAAGCGCGATCTGCGTCTCGCGCTGCGCTCGTCGTTCCTCACGCCGTTCGACGCCGAGGATCTCTACGCGCTGTCCGAACGGCTCGACGCCGCCGTCAACCAGGCCAAGGACACGGTTCGGGAGGCCGAGGTCATGGCGATGGCACCGGGGGCGGCCGAGCAGGAGATGGCCCAGCTGCTCGCCGAAGGCACCCGTCTGCTCGCCTCCGCCTTCGAGGTGCTCGCCCAGGTGGGTCACGGCCAGGGCTCGTCCCCGGTGCCACGCTCGGCGACCGACGATGCCGACGCCGCAGTGAAGTGCCAGCGCCGCCTCGAGCGGGTCTATCGGGCCTCGATGTCGGCACTGGTCGACGAGGAAGATCTGCGAGAGCTCACCGGCCGGCGGGAGATCTACCGCCGGCTGGCCCGGGTGAGCGACACGCTCGTCGAGGTCGCCGAGCGGGTCTGGTACGCCGCCGTCAAGGAGGGCTGAGGGGGGCGCGATCACCGACGCCGAGCCGGCCCGTACGCTGCGGGCAGACCGGGGCGGGGGCGGCACGGTGGGGCGGGGCGTAGTGAGGCGGAGGTGCGCATGGTGAGGACCGGGGTGGCGGCGAGGACCGCATGGGGGTGCATCGCCGCCGTGGTGGCGATGGGGCTGGTGGCCGGCGGCTGCACGTCGCGGTCCGATGACGGGTTCGACGACTGCGCCGAGGATCGTGACGGCCCCGGGGCCCTCGTCGGTGTGGATGCCGCCTCGGGCGAACTGCGCTGGAGCCGGACAGTGGGCGATGCCCCCGTCGAGGCAGCGGACGGAACGATGGTGCGCGTCTCGGACGGCGAGGTCGACACTTTCGACGTGACGACCGGTGCGGCCCGCTCGTGCCAGCCCTCTGTTCCCAGCACCGAGGAGTCGCCGGCGGCCACGGTCACGACCAGCTCCACGTTCGCTACGGGCCAGCCGCTCGATCCGCCCACCGACGTGACCGGCGTGCCGACCGACGACGAGGTCATCGCTGCCCGGATGGCGGAGGCGTCGGGTGGGCTGGTGATGGTCTCGCGCCAGGCCGCCGGGGATCGCCAGCAGGAGATCCTCGTCTCGGACCACGCCACCGGCGAGCTGCGGTGGACCCGAACCCTGCCTGGTGTGGTGGCCTACCTCGACCGCGACCTCGTGCTGGTCGTCGACCAGCCTCTCGGCGCGGCGAAGCCCGCCCCGGGCGCGACCACGTTCGTCGCCCTGCGCGCCGCCGACGGCTCCGAGCTCTGGCGCACCAC
>DATDIY010000283.1:0-3946 GCA_036520815.1 Acidimicrobiales bacterium | reverse complement strand
GTTCCTCCCGTTCGTCACCGAGGAGGTGTGGTCGTGGTGGCAGCAGGATTCGGTGCACAACGCGCCGTGGCCCGACGCCTCCGAGCTGCGCGATGCCGCCGCCGACGGCGACCCTCAGGCCTTCGCCGTCGCCGCTGAGGTGCTCGGTGCCGTGCGCCGGGCGAAGACCGAGGCCAAGCGCTCGCTCAAGTGGCCGGTGACGAAGGTCGTGGTGGTCGACCACGAGCCCCGGATCAAGGCCCTGGCCCGGGTGATCGAGGACGTCCGGGAGGCGAGCATCGCCGCCGAGATCGTCCTCGAGGTCGGCGCCGAGGCGTCGATCACCGTCGAGCTCGCCCCGGAGCCCGACGAGCCTCCCGCCGACGCCTGACGGGGTCAGCTGGCGGCGGGGTGGTTCTGGGCCAGCCACTGGTCGACCGGCGCGAAGTCGTCGGTGAGCACCGGCGCGTCGCCGATGAGCTCGACCAGCTCGCCCCCCGCCACCACCCGGTAGCCCGGGGCGACAGCGGTGACCGCCCGTCGTAGCTCGTCGAGCGGGAACGGCGCATCGCTCCCGATCACGACCACGTTGGCCGTGCCGTCGCCCTCAAGCAACGTCGTCGGTGCGATCACCACGACGTGGCCGAACACGTCGGCGAAGGTCCGGGCCTCCGCCCGCGTGAACCGCATCGGGGACCGGTCGATGAGGTTGGCCACGTAGATGCCTCCGGGCCGCAGCACCCGGGTGACGTCGGTGACGAACTCCCGCGTGGTGAGGTGCCAAGGAGCGGCGAGACCGCCGAAGGCGTCGCCGTAGACGACGTCCTGGCTGCCGTCGGCCACGTCGTCGATGAGCAGGCGGGCGTCGCCCACGCGCAGCTCGAGGTCGACTCCCTCATCGACGGGCAGGCGGTCGAGCACCAGATCGGCGAGCTGGCCATCGATCTCCAGCACCTCCGACCGCGTTCCCGCTCTGGTGGCCTCCAGGTACCGGGGCATGGTCAGCGCCCCACCACCGACGTGGAGCACGTCGAGCGGTTCCGGTCCGGGGTGCCGGGCGTCGAGCGCAGCGGCGAAGAGCTCGATGTAGGCGAACTCCAGGTGGGTCGGGTCGTCGACGTCGACGTAGCTGTGGCGCAGGGTGTCGAGCCACAGGACCCGACCCGAGTCGCGGTCGGGATCGGTGTCGATGCGGGCGCAGTGATAGGTCGTCTCCGCCTGGCACGGGTCGTCGACCACCGCACCGAGGCCGACACCGCCCAGGACGACGACGGCGACGACCGTGGCCGGACCGAGCCGGAAGCGGTCGAGCAGCACCCAGGTGACGACGCCGAGCACGATCAGCCCCGCGCCGATGGCGTACACGGTCGCGCTGGTCGGAGCGGCCTCGATGAGCACGAACCCGGCCAGCAACGTGCCGACGATGGCTCCGGTGGTGCCGAGGGCCGAGAGCCGACCGACGACGGTGCCGGTGGCGGCGAGGTCGTGGAGCTGCAGCTTGATGACAACCGGCGCGACCGCGCTCAGGACGGCGGCCGCCGGCAGGAAGGCGCACACCGACAACAGGAGCACCTGATCGCCGGCGTCGTTCGATCCCTCGCCCAGCGCCCGCACGATCGGGACCGAGACCATCGCCAGTGCGCCGCCGACGACCAGGAGCGGGCCCACGAGGCGGCGGGGGTCGGTGCGGTCCGCGGCCCAGCCCCCCAGCCAGGTGCCGACGGCGATGCCGGCGAGCACGGTGCCTATCACTCCGCTGTAGGTCTCCAGCGAGTTGCCGACGTAGGGCGCCACGAGGCGGCCGGCCAGGATCTCCAGGATCAGCACCACCGCCGACGTGGTGAACACCAACGATCCTGCCGCGAGTCCGGGCATCCCTCCAGCTTGCAGCGGCCGCGCCGGGAACGCCGGGCACCCCGGATCGGTCAGTCAGAACCGTTGTCAGGTGGGTCGTCCCGGCGGACGATGACCTCGGTGGGGCCGCCGGCATAGGCGAACGTCATCCTCGCCGCGTCGAACGCCGACTTCAGTCGGCGCCGCAGCTCACGGAGCAGGCCGAACTGGGCGGCCGGCTTCGTCTTGATGACCATCCGGATGTGGATGCCGTCGGCGGAGAACTCCTGCACCCCCCAGACGTCGGCACGCTCGAGCACGTCGGGCTTCCAGCGGGGATCATCGGCGAGGTCGTCGGCCACCGACTTCATGAGCTCGCTGACCCGGTCGAGGTCGGCGTCGTAGGGGACTACCACGTCGATGAGGGCCCGGGCCCACTCCTGGCTCTTGTTGGCCACCCGGGTCAGCTGCCCGTTGGGCACGTGCCAGACGGTGCCCTCCACGTCGCGCAGGCGGGTGGCCCGCAGGGTGACCTGCTCGACGGTGCCCTTGGCGTCGCCGCCGAGGTCGACCACGTCACCGACGCCGAACTGGTCCTCCACGACGAGGAAGAAGCCGGCGATGAAGTCCCTCACCATGGTCTGGGTGCCGAAGCCGAGGGCGATGCCGGCGATGCCGGCCCCGGCGATCAACGGGCCGAAGTCGAGGCCGAGCACGTCGAGGATCCACACTGTCGCCACGAACCAGATGAAGGCGGTGGCGAGCGAGCGGAACACGGCGGTGAGCGTGTGCACCCTCGCCTCGGTGCGCAGGTTCCACTCGTCGGTGCGCAGCAGCGCGTCGGGGGTGCGCTTGCGGATCCGGCTGAGGTGGCGCTGGTTGCCCGGATCACCGACCCGCTGCATCGTGCGCTTGATCAGCCACCGGGCGATGCGGCTGGCGATCAGCGCCACCAGCACGATCACGAGGATGGCGAGGGGTTTGGCCAGCACCCAGTCGGCGACCCCGGCCCAGGTGTCCGAGCCGGTCCAGTCGTAGATCCAACGGCAGGCCCACGACTTCTCCGTGCCGCAGGCGTCGTCGAGGTTCGACAACGAGTCCAGCGCCTCGGACGCGGGGTTCGGGATGGTCGTCGAGCTCTGGGCGAGCAGGGTGGTGGGCATCGGGCTCCTCAGAGGGGGACCGGACGCGAACCGGGGCCCCCGCGGGGGCCCCGGTCAAGCGATGCGACGGCTCAGCTGGCCAGGTTCTGGTTGACGAAGTCCCAGTTGATGAGGCTGTCGAGGACGGTGTCGATGAACTTCGGCCGGGCATTGCGGTAATCGATGTAGTAGGCGTGCTCCCAGACGTCGATCGTCCAGAGCGCCTTGAGGTCGTGCTTCATCGGCAGGTCGGCGTTGGCGGTCTTGAAGACCTCGAGCTTGCCGCCGTTGTCGACGAGCCAGGCCCAACCGGAACCGAACTGGGTGATGCCGGCCTGGGTGATCTGGGTGCGGAACTCGTCGTAGGAGCCGAAGTCCGAGCCGATCTTGTCGGCCACCGCACCGGTGGGGGCGCCGCCGCCGTTGGGCGACAGGCTGTTCCAGAAGAAGGTGTGGTTCCAGACCTGGGCGGCGTTGTTGAACAGCGGGCCCTCGGCCTTGAGGATGATGTCCTCCAGCGAGGCGTTCTCGTCCGGCGTGCCCTCGACGGCCTTGTTGAGGTTGTCGACGTAGGTCTTGTGGTGCTTTCCGTAGTGGTACTCGAGGGTCTCGGCGCTGATGTGCGGCGCGAGCGCGTCCTGCGCGTACGGGAGCGGGGGAAGCTCGAAGGCCATGAGGGGGTCCCTTCCTCGTTCTGACGTGACGATTGCGGAGGCGAGGCTAGCGGAGCCGTCCCCCGGGCGGTCGATGTCGAGAAACGACCCTTGGGCGGGAAACGGTTCGGGCGGCGGCTCGCGCCGCCGCCCGGGCACCTACCCAGTCAGTGAGTGACTCAGCGCAGGCCGAGCTTGCGCGAGCAGCCGGGCCATGCACCCCAGCCCGACGAGGCGAGGACCTTCTCGGCGACGGCGATCTGCTGCTCGCGGGTGGCCCCGCTGGCGGTGGCGGCGTAGGCCCTCCCGCCGTGGGCGTTCCACGTCGCGTAGTGGAAC
>DATDIY010000282.1:0-6651 GCA_036520815.1 Acidimicrobiales bacterium | reverse complement strand
GGACGTGGACCATGATCCAGTGGAAGAAGAAGTTCAGGCCCCACCGGGCCCGCAGCACCGTGGTGCCTTCCATCTGGCCCTTGAACTTCGTCCAGTCACGACGCTTCCACCAGCGGATGCCCGGCTGCACGTGGTGCACGTGGACGAACGAGCCGATCACGAAGGCGAAGGCGAAGAAGGGCACGACCAGCACCTTCAGCACCATCCAGGCCGCCCCGAGCACGGTGCCGTAGCGGGTCCAGCCGAACACGGCGAGAGCGGCGGAGGCGGCGACGATGAAGGTCCAGACGATGATGCGGTCACGCCGGACGGCGGCGGCCCATCGCGCCGGAGGGCTTCCGACGATCATCTTGTGCCACCACACCTCACGCACGTAGTAGAGGCCGGCGCCGTACCAGGACCACTCGACCCGGTGGCGCAGGCGCCCGTGGGCGCTCATGGCGGCGTACTCCTCGGGGGTGTACGGATGCCACACGAAGTCGTAGCCCTGACGCACGGTGTAGGCGTGGTGGATGCGGTTGTGGCCGAGCACCCAGCCCTCGTAGACGTGCCACGAGGGGAGCATGGCGATGGTGCCGATCACCCGGTTGAGGCGCTTCGAGGAGAACAGAGCGCCGTGCGCCGCGTCGTGGGCGACCACGAAGAGGGCCGAGACGACGAGGGCGGCGATCAGCCAGAGGCCCGCCACCGCGAACGGGTTGTCGACGAACAACAGACCGGCCACCACGAGGAGGTAGATCGCCAGGTCCCGGGCGAAGTAGGCGAGGCCCTTCCAGGTGGGATTGTCGTAGGCCTCGTCGGGAATGACGTCGAGGACCGGCTTCAGGGAGCCGGTACGCGGGGTGTCCGGCGCGTCGGTGGAGGCGGTCGCATCAGCCTCGATCAGGGTGTCGGCTTCAGGCACGAGCGCCAGTCTACCGACTGGTCGGTAGGGAGTCGAGGTATGCCCTATACGGCCAGGTCACGGGGCATTTCGTGATCCTCCTGCTCGGTCTCGGTCAGCTCGACGGCGGTCAGGGGACGCACCGCCGTGTCGACGGTTTCGGGTGCGGTCACGGCCGCGGTTCCCACGCCGTGGCCGGCCAGGCGCCGGGTGGTCACCAGGACCCGACTCTCGAGGGACCCGACCGCCTCGTTGTAGCTCCGGGTGGCCCGATCGAGCGCCCCACCGACCTTGGCCAGATGGTCGGCGAAGGTGCCCACGCGCTGGTGGAGCTCCTCGCCGAGGCGCACGATCTCCGCTGAGCTCTCGGCCAGACGCTCCTGGCGCCATCCGAACGCCACCGCTCGCAGCAGGGCGATCAGCGTGACCGGGGTGGCGAGGAACACCCCTCGGCCGATGGCGTCGTCGAACAGGGTCGGACGGGCGGCGTAGGCGGCAGACAGGAAGGCGTCGCCGGGCACGAAGAGCACGACGACGTCGATCGAGCCGGGGACGTGGTGGGCGTAGTCGCGCCGGCGCAGCGCCTCCACGTGCCCGGCCACGGCCCGACCGTGGGCCTCGAGGAAGCCGCGCTCGGTCTCCGGGTCGTCGGTCTCGACGGCCTGGAGGTAGGCCTGCATGGGGACCTTGGCGTCGACCACGACCGAGCGACCCTCGGGGAGCCGGACCACCAGGTCGGGCCGCAGGTGGCCATCGTCGCCCGACACGGTGAGCTGGCTGATGAAGTCGCAGTGCTCGACCAGTCCGGCCAACTCGACCACCCGCCGCAGCTGCAGCTCTCCCCACGAACCCCTGGCGCGGGTGTCCTTCATGGCGGTGGCGAGGATCCTGGTCTCGCCGTGCAGCGACTCGGTCGTCGAGCGCAGGTGGGTCAGCATCTCTCGCAGCTCCGACGCCTCCACCGCTCGTCGTCGGTCGAGGGTGAGGAGGGCCTGCTGCAGGTCACCGAGGCGTTGGTCGATCGGTTGCACGAGGCCCTCGACCGCCTGCTCCCGGGCCATCGCCTCGCGGTGCGACGCGTCCTCCAGCGTGTCGAAGCGGGTGGTGGCGAGGTGCAGGAACTGCTCGTTGTTGGCCGCCAGGGCCTGGGCGGCGAGGGCCCGGAACTCGGTGGCCTGGCGGCGGCGGGCCACGGCCATGGCGGCCGCGCCGAGAGCGATGCCCACGGCGATGCCGAGCAGGGCGGCCAGTGCGATGTCCATACCCGAAGACGCTACGGAGGGGGTGTGACAGCGGATCCGCCGCCGGGCCTGCGCTCAAGGTTCGTCGACCACGGACCGAGGTCCCTGTCTGAAATTGGTTCGTCTGAAACGATCTGACGAGCCGTCCTCGGGAGCTGACCCATGACCGTCCTCATCATCGTGCTCGTCGTCCTCGCCATCGTGGTGGTGGTCGGCGCACTCGTCCTCAACCCGGTGCTGCGCAAGAAGGGTGACGCGGCCATCGACGAGGCGCGCGCCGCGCTCGGCGGCCGCGACAAGGTCACCCTCATCGAACCGAAGGCCGTTGGCCACGGTTCCGAGCCCGAGGAGGCCGGCGGTCTCCGGGGTCAGGGTGTGCTCGCGGCCAGCGACGAAGCTCTCACCTTCGTGACCTGGGCCCCGCAGCGCACCTTCACCCTCCAGCGCTCGCAGATCACGGGTATCACGACCTCGGCCGCCGACGCCCGGGCCATGGACAAGGCGACCATCGAGGTGGCCTTCACCAACCTCGAGGGCCCGGCCAAGGTGTCGTTCCGTCTCCCTGAGGTGGCCCGCTGGCTCGACGTCCTGGGCTTCGACTGGGGTCCCGAGGGGCCTCCGACCTTCGACGAGGACTGAGGTTCCGCCCACTCCCGGCTCTCGTCACACCCCTCCAGGGGTCGACGGGCGACCTCGATCACGTTTGTGACATGATCGTTAGGAAATCGGTTCGTCCGAGGCCGAGAGGGGCAAAGTGGCTGGTCTGTGTGAGGGCCGCGTCTGCATCGTGACGGGCGCAGGTCGGGGGATCGGGCGGGAGCACTCGCTGCTCCTCGCCGCCGAGGGCGCCAGGGTCGTCGTGAACGACCTCGGAGGTTCACCGTCCGGTGAGGGATCCGATGTCGGGCCCGCCCAGGAAGTCGTCGAGGAGATCGTCGCCGCCGGGGGTGAGGCCGTCGCCAACACCGACGACATCAGCTCGTGGGACGGTGCCGAGAAGCTGGTGGCCCAGGCCGTCGACACCTGGGGTCGCCTCGACGTGCTCGTCAACAACGCCGGCATCCTGCGCGATCGGATGCTGGCGACCATGACCGAGGCCGAGTGGGACGCGGTGATCAAGGTGCACCTCAAGGGCACCGCTGGTCCGGCCCACTTCGCCGCCGCACACTGGCGGGCTCGGGCGAAGGCGGGGGAGACCGACATCCAGGGGCGGTTGATCAACACCACCTCGCCGTCGGGCATCTACGGCAACATCGGCCAGACCAACTACGGCTCGGCCAAGGCCGGCATCGCGTCGCTCACGATCATCGCCGCCGACGAGCTGGCTCAGTACGGGGTGACGGCCAACGCCATCGCCCCGGCGGCCATCACCCGGCTCACCGCTGGGGTCGGGGGCGTCGAGATGCCGCCCGAGATCGCCGAGAGCCTCGGGCCGAAGTGGATCGCGTCGGTCGCGGTGTGGCTGGCCAGCACCGAGTCGGCCGGCGTCACCGGTCGGGTCTTCGACGTCCGGGGTCACGAGCTCTCCATCGCCGAGGGCTGGCACATCGGGCCTCGGGGCCAGAACGATCTGGATCCGACCGCGCTCGGCCCCCACATCCGCCAGCTGGTGGCCGACGCCCGCCCGAACGCCGACATGAACGGCAACGACCGCCAGTAGGAGCGCCTGTGCCCATCGACCCCAAGGCCGTCGGCCACACCACCGAGCCGACCGAGATGTCCTGGTCCTCGAAGGACGCCCTCCTCTACGCCCTCGGCGTGGGGGCCGGCACCGAGGAGCTGGCCTTCACCACCGAGAACAGCATCGACGTGGCCCAACGGGTGGTCCCCACCATGGCAGTGGTCATGTCGCCGGGGAACAGCGCGTTGCTCGCCGCCGGGGAGATCGACCTCACCCGCCTGGTCCACGGCGAACAGGGCGTCACGCTCCACCGGGAGATCCCTGTCGAGGGCACGCTCACGGCCGTCGGACGCATCGCCTACATCTACGACAAGGGCGAGGGAAAGCACGCCATCATCGCTGTCGACAACGACGCGGTGCTGACCGAGACCGGTGAGCCGCTGTTCACGACCCGAACCGTCGCTCTCATCCGCGGGGCGGGCGGCTTCGGCGGCGAGCGCGGTCCGTCCGGCGGAGGCGATGACCTCCCAGAGCGTGCGCCCGACCACGTCGTCGCCCAACGCACCCGCGACGACCAAGCGCTGTTGTACCGGCTCAACGGCGACCGCAATCCACTCCACTCCGATCCCCGCTTCGCCGAGCTCGCCGGCTTCCCTCGCCCGATCCTGCACGGCCTGTGCACCTACGGCTTCGCCGGCCGGGCCCTGCTGCACACCATCTGCGGCTCGGACCCGTCCTGCTTCGGGTCAATGCACGCCCGGTTCGCTTCCCCGGTGTTCCCCGGTGAGGAGCTCACCACCGAGATGTGGCTGACCGGCGCCGGCGAGTGCACGTTCCAGACCAAGGGCGAGGACGGCCGCGTCGTCATCGCCGGCGGCCGCCACACCTTCGAGCTCTGAGCTCAGGAGCTACCCGCTCACGAGCAAGTCGAGGTTCTTGGAGGCCGTCGTCCAGGTTCCGGCGGCGCAGGATCCACACGGGTCCTGGAGGAGCGTGGTCTCGAGCTCGGGGTTCCCGTAGAGGGTGAAGTCGATCCAGTTCGTGCTGATCTCGGCCACCTCGGTGAGGACGGCGGGGTCGGTGGAGACGACCTGGTGGGTGGCGGTGGAGCGGTGTGCCCAGTAGGCCGCCACGCCCACGGGTAGCAGGCCGTAGTCCTGTTCGATGTTGGCGGTCGAGATGTCCTCCGGACCGCCGTTGACGTACCCGACCGGGACGTCGATGTCGGCCATGACCGCGGCTGCCGCCTCGGGCGGGCTCCCCGGGAACGAGCTGGAGCCGGAGAGGACGAAGACCGAGTGGACCCGGGTGTCGCGGGCGGCGAGCCCGAGGGTCGTGATGCCTCCGCATGAGTTGCCGGCGGCGACGACCCGGTTGAGGTCGAGTCGCCCGCTGTACGGGCCACCATCGGTGTCGTTCTGTTCGGACGCCCAGTCGATGGCGGCGGCCTGGTCGTCGGTGGTGCTCATCCCCGCCGTACGGGGGTCGTCGACGCCGGGTGGCGAGGTGATGGCCACGACGACGAATCCGGCGGCGGCCCAGCTCTCGAGGAGCGGAGCCCAGGCGGTGTCGTAGCGGAAGCAGCCGCCGTTGGCCCACACGATCACGGGCAGCGGGGCACCCGTCGCGGTGAGATCCGCCGGCCGGTAGACGTTGTAGCCGGCGGGGTCCGTTGTCGGCACCACGACGGTGGCCATGTTCCGGGTGACGGCCAGAGGAGTGGTTGTGGTCGTCGGCTCGGTGTCATCGGGAGGCCCCGCGTCGTCACCGTCGCTCGAACACGCAGCCGCCAAGGCCGTCAGGAGGCCGATCGCGATCCACGCCACGGCCCGGTGGTGGCGGATGCGCATGACCGAAGTCTCGCTGGTGTCGATCCGTCGCGCTCCGGCGAGCGCTCCCGGGGTGCCACCAGCGGACCCGACCGATTCCGGGAGGGTGCGGTCGGTACCTTTGGCCCGTGGCGGAGTCGAAGGGGTCTCACCGGGTGGCGGGCCTGTTCGTTGCTCCTTGGGCTCTCGCCACGGTGGTGGTCGTCGCGTCCTGGGCCGGCGGTCTCGCGTTGTGGGGAGGTCCCGACCGTTTCGGCGCCGTCGCCTCGCCGATGTTCCAGTACGCGACGCTCGTCGTCGTCGGCCTCCCGTCGATGGTGGTCGCCGGAGCCCTCCTCGGATGGTCCTTCGACCGGAACACTCTGCTTCGCGTCGGTGCCTACGCCGTGTTGGTCCTCGCCGTCCTCGTGGTCGGGTGGCTTGCCTCGTTCGTGCACTTCGGGGGGATCTGCATGGACCCCACTGACCGCTGCCAGCAGTCGTGGGTCGCTCGGGCTGGAGGCTTGCTGCTCGCGCTCGGAGCAGTCGGCGCCGGAGCAGCCGCCGAGCTCCTCATGCGCCGCGCGTGCGGGAGTGCGAGGGGCGGGGCGCTGGTTCAGCCGGAGTAGCACCCGATCGAGGTGGAGACGACCGTGAACGGCGCAAACGAGGTGCCGTCCTCGGCGACGAGCCCGTCGAGGTGGAGATCCCCGCTTGCGGAACCGCACGGCGGCTGCCCTCCCGCTGGGTCCAGTCGGATCGTGCCCGAACCGGAAGTCGCGGCGAGTCGCTTGCGGGGCTTCGATGCCAGGTCAGCCAGGTCGGTGCAGAAGTTCCGAGGGAGATTCGTCCCTTCGAGGATCTCGATCGTGACGGCGTCATCCGGGACGTCGAACCGGACGGTCGTAGGTGTCGTCGCCGATGGATCTCTGGTGTCCATGTACACCGTGACGGCGACGTCGCCCGAGGCGGTTGCTGCCCAGAACCACGCCTCGCCGCAGGCGTCACCGTTGGGGAGCTCGACTTGGCTCCTCGGGCTGTCGCTGCTGCAGGCCCCGGCGATCGAAACGACGGCCACCAGGACCGCCACGCGCATGC
>DATDIY010000281.1:0-7507 GCA_036520815.1 Acidimicrobiales bacterium | reverse complement strand
CGTCAGCCGCCGAGAGACCTTCTCCGTCGAGGTGTCAGCTCCCGCCGAGGATCTTGGCCTTCATGGCGGCGAACTCGGCGTCGTCGATGAGGCCCTTCTCCTTCAGGTCGGCGGCCTTGGCCAGCTCGTCGGCCGGACTGCCGCTGCTCGCCACCACCTCTTGGATGTACGCCCGCTGGGCGTCGTTCGCCGCCTGGGCGTCAGCTACGGCGTGCTCCCCCATCTTGTGGCCGCGGGCGATCAGGTACACGAACACACCCAGGTACGGCAGGACGATCACGAAGATGCACCAGATCGTCTTGCCCAGCCCGTGGAGGTCAGGGCTGCGGAAGATGTCCGAGAACACCATGATCAGTAGCCAGAGCCAGATGAAAAACAGGGTGAACCAGACGATCGACCAGAAGACCTGGCCGGTTCCGAACTCGGCGAACATCGCCCCTCCTCTCGCCACCGCAGTGGCGTGCCTGCGTCGGACCCAGCCTCAGCCAGGACCAACCCGATGGGTACAACTCGGCGATCTTGTCACCCATGCGCCCGGCGTGCGCCGTTGGTCGCGGACTACCCCGGCCCGAGCCCGGTGACCCGGGCCCGGAGATCGTCGAGCACGCCGGGCTGCTGACCGAGGGTCGTGCGGGTCGCTCCGCTCAACAGCGCGGGCCGGAGCCGGGCGCCGCTGCGGTGCAGCGCGTCGGCGCCCACGACGTCGAGGGCGGCGGCCAGCGCCCGATCGGCGCCGATCAACGTCGTGGTCGAGGCGAGCAGCTCGGCGACGTCCCCGTCGAGCAGAACGTCATCGGCGGCGATCTCGCTGAACCCGAAGTCGATGATCCACACCTCTCGGTCCTCGCCGACGAAGACGTTGGCCAGGCGTAGATCGCGGTGCGCGATCCGGGTGCGACGCAGCACCAGCAACTGACCCCACACCGCTCGGATCAACTCGTCGAGGTCAGCGGCATCGGGTTCGCGGTCGAGAGACCGGCCGGCGACCGCCTGGTAGGCGAGCGTGAACCCGTTGGGCTCGGCGGGTGCGAAGCCGAGCAGCGGCGGCGTGCGGATGCCGGACTCCCGGGCCACGAGAGCGACCAGCGCCTCGTGCTCGACGGTGCGCCGCAACGAGGAGAAGGGCCGTTCATCGTGGAGGTCACGGGGCTGGATGCTGCGGTACATCCGGAAAAGCAGGTCGGCGCTGCGCTCGTCGACGCCGAGCGTCTTCACGAACACCGGCGTGCCGTCGGCCAGGTCTCCGAAGTACGGGGTCGAACCACGGGCGTCGACCGACGCCGGCTCGAGGCGAACGAGGTCGAGACCGACCGACTCCAGTCCGGCGACCACCGCCTCCTGGGACGGGCGCCGCGAGGGAGCGCCCAACGCCACCACGCTCGCTGCGCCTGCCGTCCAACCGCACAGCACGGCGAGCACCGTCTCGAACGAGACGGCGGCGCCGACGAGATGCGCCATGGCCACGCCGAGGGCGGCCGCCCACCACGCCCGCCGCCACCGACGGGCGGCCCACGGCGTGACTGCGGCGGTGATCGCGACCACCGCGGCGAGCGTGTAGGCGGAGGGGCCTTCGATGGTGACGTCGCCCAGCCAGTCCTGCAGGTCGGCCACCGACGATGCCGCCTCCCCGGCCGACGGTTGGGTGGCCCAGACCAAGGGCACCGACACGACGACGGCGACGGCGAGTCCGACGAGGAGACGCCACCGTCGCTGGAGGACGGCGAGCACACCCCCGACGACGATCAGGCCCAGCCCGAGCAGGACGCCGACCAGCACGACGAGTGTCACCAGAACCGACGGGAAGTGCTTCAGGCCCTCGAGCACGTCGGCGACGAAGGACGACACGGAATCGCCGAACACCCGTGACAACACCGTCACCACGACGAGCACGACGGCGGCGACGACCAGGCGCAGCACGTCGGCCGGCGAGCGTTCGACGTCGGCGCTCATCCGAGCACCAACGCCACGAGTCCGCCGACCAGGAGCCCGGCACCGAGCCCGGCGGTCACGTCGAGCGGGTTGTGGGCACCGACGTACACCCGCCCGACCATCACCAACAGGGGGAGACCGAACAGGACCCACCCCCACGCGCCAGGCAGCAGGTCGACGACGGCGCAGGTCACCGCGGCGACGAGGATCACGTGTCCCGACGGGAAGCTCGGCCCCACCTCGGGGACGTCACCGCCGCGGAGCACGGCCCCCGGCTCGCTGGTGCCCGGCCGCTGGCGAACCGCCAGGTGCCCGGCCATGCGGCGCCGCAGCAGGTGCTCCACGACGAGCTTCAGTGCGACCGCCACCACCACGGCGACCGCCAGGCGCCATTCGCCCAGCACCAGTGCGGCGAGCATGCCGGCGAGAGTGCCGACCACGAGGTTCCCGAGCTGCATCGGCACCCAGAGGGGGACGAACAGGGCGTCAGGGAGTCCGTTCACGAATCGGAAGACCCGGCTCTCCCATCGGGGGATCACGTCGCCGCTGGCCCCCGCCACTGACCCGGCAAGGGTCGATGCTCCGATCACGAGCGCCGCCAGTCCGACACCGCTCACGACCGGTGCGCGGCCGTCGGCCACGCTCCCGTCCCGTCCGCCGGCCTGCTCGAGTCGCCCACAGAGCCACTTCGTAGCACCTGCAGACGGGCCCGGTCGGTGCCAGGGCAACCGTTGCCACCGGCCGTCACCGGGGACTCACCCCTTGACTACCGTGCACCCGGTGGACCAGCCCCCGCGCACCACCGCCGGAGCGGCACCCCCGAGCACCCCTCGGCGCTGGCCGATCCTGTCACCGCGGGTCGGCTACGCCTTCGCGTTCCTGCTGCCCGCAGCGGTCACGCTGATGGTCAGCGGGCTGGACAACCCGTCCTACCGGATCGGCTCGGCCTTCTTCGCCTCCATCGCCATCGTGGCGGCCCTCGGGGGCGCAGGGCCGGCGATCGTCGGAGGCGTCACCTCCACACTCGGGTTCTGGTATGCCAGCCTCACCCCCACCCGCTCGTTCCGCCTCGAGGTCCCCGAAGGCGTGGTCTCCCTCGCGGTCTTCCTGGTGTCGACAGGCACGATCCTGTGGATCGCGTGGCAGCGCGACCAGGCTGCCGAGCACAAAGCAGCCCACGAACGTCGGTACCGTCGGCTGGCCGACACCGGGCTCATCGGGGTGATCTTCTGGCACATCGACGGCCACATCACCGACGCCAACGACGCCTTCCTCGCGATGCTCGGCTACTCCCGTGAGGACCTGGGGGAAGGGCGGCTCGACTGGAGGCAGCTGACGCCAGCGAAGTACGTCGAGACCGACGACGAGAAGGTCGCCGAGCTCGCCGCCAACGGCTACCACGAGCCGTTCGAGAAGGAGTACCTCGGCAAGGACGGACACCCCGTGCCGGTCCTGGTCGGGTCCGCGTTCCTCGAGGGCTCCGACTCCGAAGGTGTCAGCTACGTGCTCGACCTGAGTGAACGGGTGCGCCTGGAAGCCGAGCGCGAGAGCCTCCTCGTGTCGGAGCGGGCAGCCCGCCGCGACGCCGAGGTCGCCAACCGCCGCCTCGAGCTCGTCGCCAGCGCCTCGGTCTCGCTCATGGCGGTCATCGAGCCCGACGAGGTCATCGAGCGCCTCGCCGGCGCGCTCGTCCCCGAGCTGGGCGAGGTGGTCAGTGTCTTTGTACCCGAGGGCGACCTGCTCCACCGGGCGTTGACCGTCCACCACACCCATCCGGAGCTGGGCGAGGTCCTCACCCGTCGGTACCCGGTCATCCCGACCTCGGACTCCCCCGTTGCCGAGGCGTTCCGCACGGGCCACATGCTCCCCGTCCCCGCGGTCGACACCGCCCGCTCGGCGGCCCTCGCCAGTGCCGAGTACACGGCCGTCGTCGCGGCGATGCGCCTGTCGGAGGGCCTCGCCATACCCCTGCGCAACGGTGGCGAGGTGATCGGGGTGCTCGCGCTCATGGGAACCGACGACCGCCCGCTCGAACCCGGCGCCGGCCTCGTTGCCCAGACGATCGCGGAGCGAGCCGCGGTGGCCCTGCAGAAAGCCCACAGCTTCGCCGCCGAACGCCAGGTCGCCGCCACCATGCAGAGGGCGCTGCTGCCCGACAGCGATCGCACGATCGCGGGCCACGACGTGGGCACCTGCTACGTGCCGGCGGCGGAGGGCCGCGAGGTCGGCGGCGACTGGTGGGACATCGTGCCGCTCGTCGACGGCCGGGTCGCCCTCGTCGTCGGCGACGTCAGCGGCCACGGCGTGCACCTGGCGCCGAGCATGGCCAAGATGCGCCACTCGATCAGCGGAGTGCTCACCCACGGGGCCAGCCCGGCCGAGGCCGCCACCGCCGCCAGCCACCTGCTGCGGGTGAGCCGACCGGGCGCCTACGCCACCGCCTTCGTCGCGGTGTACGACCCCGCCACGCGCGACCTCGTCTATTCCAGGGCCGGCCATCCGCCGGCACTGGTGCTCGTCGACGACCAGGTCCTCGAGCTCGACCACCCGGGGGGCACGCTGCTCGGGCTCGACGTGGCCCAACGGCAGGAGACCACCATCCGACTGCCTGAAGGCTTCGAGCTGATCGCCTTCACCGATGGGCTGGTCGAGACCCCGGGGCTCACCTACGACGAAGGCGTCAGCCAGCTCATCGCCGCCGCCCGGGCTCTTCCTGACGACATCTTCGGCCAGGAGCGGGCCGAGAGCCTCGTCGCCTCGGTGGTCGGCACCGCCGGCACCGACGACGTGTGCGTCGTCATGGTCCGCCCCTGCACCCCGAGCGGCACCGGCTGACGGCGACCGATCAGGTTCCGGCCGCCTGCAGCTCGTCGAGCAGCACCTGGTACTCGGCGACCTCGCTGGCCTGCACCCGGGCGATGCGCAGTGCGAGCTCGCGGACCGCCGGGTCCTCGGCGTTGGCGGCGGCCTCCTCGGCCATGTGGATCCCGCCTTCGTGGTGCGCCTGCATCAGCGTCAGGAAGAGCACGTCCGCCTCGAGCCCTTCTGCCGTGCGCAACCGCTCGAGATCGGCGTCGCTGGCCATCCCGGGCATCGTGGCGACGGTCGCAGACATCCCCATCCAACCCATGGCGGGACGGTCGGGATCTCGGTCGGGGCGACCGACACCGCGTTCGGCGAGCATCCGGGCCATCTGCCCGAGCTCCTGGCGCTGGGAGAGCAGCACCTCGGTGGCGAAGTCGCGGGCCGTCGGGTCCTGCCCGTTGGCCAGCTCGTGGATGGCCATGGTGACGGCCTGGTCGTGGTGTTCGCTCATGTCGAGCAGGAAACCCTCGTCGACCGCCGAGGTCGGGGTGTCGGATCCACGGCTGCCGACCACGAAGCCGACGGCCCCGGCCAGGAACGCCAGGGCGACGAACAGACCGATCGGCCCCCATGGCACAGGCCTCCGCGTGGCGGGCTCGGGGCGGGGGTCGATGTCGGACACGGCGGCAGTCTCCCAGGCACCGCCGGTTCGGGGGTGGCGCGCCGGTCCGCCACAATGGCCGAGTGAAACGGTCGAACCCCTGGGACGAGGTGCACCTCGAAGCCATCCGCCAGGGCCGGGACAGCTACCAGGACCCGGAGACCGGGTACACGGTCCTCACGGCCAAGTTCCTCTACGAGCGCGGCGACTGCTGCAACACGGGATGCCGCCACTGCCCCTACCGGTTCGAGTCGCCCTGATCCGGTCGGGCCACCATGGCCCGCGCCCGAGCACGGTCCGGAATAGCGTCCGGTCACCACGACCGACGGAGGGGACATGGGAATCGTGCTTGTGCACGGCGGGGCGTTCGCGGCGTCGTGCTGGGATCTGGTTCTGCCGCACCTGCAGACGCCGACGGTGGCCGTCGACCTGCCCGGCCGCGGCTCGCGGCCTGCCGACCTGTCGACGCTCACGCTCGACGACTTCGCCGCCGCGGTGGCCAGCGACATCGATGCCACCGGATGGGACCAGGTCCTGCTCGTGGGCCACTCCCTCGCCGGCGTCACCCTGCCGCGCGTCGTCGGACTCCGCTCCGACGTCCTGGCCGGCGTCGTCTTCGTGGCGTGCACCGTCCCCGCTCAGGGGCAGAGCTGCGCCGACGCGATCGACGCCGACGTGCAGGACGACATCGACGACCGCATGGACGACCCGGAGTCGAACGAGCCGATCTCCGAGGACTTCGTCCGGCGCCGCTTCGGCAACGACCTCGACGAGGAACAGTTCGCCTGGATGACGAGCCGGATGCTGGGGGACGAGGCCTACGGCGTCGTGACCGAGCCGTGCGACCTGACCGGACTGACCGACGCCGTCCCCCGCTTCTGGGTCCGGCTCGCCCAGGACGCCATCGTGAAGCCGACCAAGCAGGACGAGGGCATCCGCAACATCGGCGGGGCCGAGGTCGTGGCGCTCGACGCCGGGCATATGGCGATGGTCGGCCAGCCCGAGGCCCTGGCCGCGATCCTCGACGATCTCGCCGGCCGCGTCCGCGCCACCTGACACCGCGACCGGTGCGGTCACCGGTCGCGCGATGTGACACGTTGTGCGGCCGTGAACGCCCCGCCCACCGATCCGGCCCCGCCCACTCACGACGAGACCGAGCGCAGCCTCACCCCGCCGCCCGACGGATGGCCGGTGCGGGTGACGACCCGAGGGCTCCACGGGCGCGGCGTCGTGACGACCCGTGCCGTCGCCGAGGGCGTGACCTGTGAGGTGGCGCCGCTCATGCTCGTGCCCGACACCATCGACCTCGACGGCTTCGAGCACGTCTTCGACGTCGACGGGGTGTCGGGGATCGCGGGAGGGATGGTGTCGTTCGCCAACCACTCCTACGCGCCGAACTGCGCGTACAGCATCGACGTCGAGACCGGCCTGGTGACGCTGTACGCGCTGCACGACCTGGCCCCCGGCACCGAGGTGCTCGTCAACTACAACGGCGATCCGCGCTGCACCGAACCGGTGTGGTTCGACGTGGGCTGACCGCGTCGCCGCGCCGCCCGGGCACCCGCCGTACGACGAATCGTTTCGCTCTGGCGCTGGCCCCTCCTCCCCCGGCGGTTCCTCGGATTTCTCCGGACTTCTCCGGATCTCTCCGGATTTCTTCGATTCATTGTTGCGCGCGGGTGTTCGGGGTGGCATACTGGTGTTCTTCCCCTTCGATGCCACCGCTGCTCGATGTTCGTGAGCGCCGGGTGGTGTCCTTCGTTCGGTTTCCGGTGCGAGGTCCGAGATGGGTCACGGGGAAGACATGGCGAACAGCTCTGCGGATGACTCCACCGACGACGCGTCGCGCCGTGAGCCGCGGCCGGTGGGTGTCGGGGTGCGGCCGGTGGCGGTGCTGGCGGCCGACGTGCAGGGCGTGGTGGCCGGGTTCGATGCGGAGCTGACCAGTGCCCGTGACTGCGTGGATCTGGTGTCGGTGTTCTCTGATCTGGAGCACGCCGCCTCCGCTGGTCTTGCTCTGGCGGCGCGTCGGGTGGCCCAGACCAACCTGTGGGAGCACCAGGGTCATCGCACCTCGGCGCACTGGCTGGCGGCCAAGACGGGGATGACCGT
>DATDIY010000280.1:0-2353 GCA_036520815.1 Acidimicrobiales bacterium | reverse complement strand
TCGATCGGAGAAGATGCGGACTCGCACACGACCGAGGGCCGGGCGGACGCCCGCCGATGAAGGGGGAACCATGGCAGGAAGAGCGGAGAACAAGGTCGCCATCGTGACGGGGGCCGGCTCGGCTGCAGGCCTGCCCAGCCCTGGCATCGGCCAGGCCATCGCCACCACGCTGGTGCGCGAGGGCGCGTCCGTGCTGCTGGTCGACAAGGACCGGGCCCGGGCGGAGAACACTCTGAGCACGTTCGACGGCCTCGCCGGCAAGGCCGCGGTGTTCGAGGGCGACGTCACCAGCCAGAGCGACTGCGCCGCCATGGTGGCCGCCGCCACCGACCAGTTCGGCGGCCTCGACATCCTGGTGAACAACGCGGCCATCGACCGGCACGATGCGCTCACCGACGAGTCGCTGGAGGGCTACGACGCCATCCTCGAGATCAACCTCAAGGGGTCGTACCTGGCGACGGCGGCCGCCGTCCCCGCCCTCATCGAGCGCGGAGGCGGCTCGATCGTGATGATCGGCTCCATCGCCGGCGTCCGCGACTCGGGCACGGGCCACCCCGCCTACTGCGCGTCGAAGGCCGGCCAGCTCGGGCTGATGGTCAACATCGCCGGCGAGTACGGCCGCAAGAACATCCGGGCCAACGCGGTGCTCCCCGGCATCATCGCCTCGCCGATGCTGGTCCAGAGCTCCGGTGGCGGCATCAGCAGCGACCTGATGAAGCGGCTCAACCTGCTCGGGCGGATGGGCAGCTCCTGGGACGTCGCCAACGCTGTGCTCTTCCTGTGCAGCGACGAGGGCAGCTACATGACCGGCCACGTCATGCCCGTCGACGGCGGCGCCACCATGGGGATGGCCGGCACCTTCACCCGAGCCGACCGCGAGTAGGGCCAGAGCCCGACCGTGGCCCTGTTCCACGTCCGCGCCGGCAACGACGGCGAGTCGGTGCTCACCGAGCTCGAACTGCCCGAGGAGGACACTCCCGCGGGCAGGGTCCAGGGGCTCCACGGCATACCTGTGGAGTCCCTGGGCTGGGCCGTGTTCGTCGACCGCAAGCCCGACACCGGCCTGCACCCCGCCCCCATCCGACAGTTCGTCGTGGTGCTCCGCGGTGTGCTCGAGGTCGAGACCCCCGATGGCGTCGCCCGCCAGCTCCAGCCGGGCGACGTGCTCTTCGCCGAGGACACCACCACGTCCGGCCACCACAGCCGCGACGTCGGTGACGAAGGGCTGGGGATGATGGTGATCCCGGTCGAGGAAGGCTGGTCGTTCCCCGGCTCGTAGGGTCAGCTCGTCGCGGTCACGTCACCCGGGCCGATGCAGCCGCCGATGTCGTCGGTGTCGAAGGTGCCGTCGGCGCAGGGCAGGTTGGGGTTCTCGTGCGAGAACACTCCCAGCGAGCTCTCCCACCCCGGCACTACCCAGGCGTGCACCATCCACGTGGTCGTCGCCATGTAGTTGCCGCCCTTGGCGGTGCACTGCTCCTCGGTGACATCGGCATCGACCGGGAAGATCACCTTGCCCGCCTTCTGGCACACGCCGCTGTGACGGTGCCAGTGGTCGTTGGGACCCGCGAACCCCTCGGGAGCGGTGCCCTCCTGACCCATACCGAGGTACATCAGCCCGACGATGCGAGCCGTCGGGCTCACCCCGTCGTAGATCAGCGTCGGCGGATGAGCGGCGTCGAACGTTCCGAACCGGCCGCCGCCGAACCCGATGTAGTGCGCGCCGGCACCGGGCCCGTACGCACCCCCGACCAGGCGGTACCCGGCACGCTCCGCGTCGGCGACGGTCGGATACATCAGCGCGGCATCCCGAGCAGCCGAGAGCTGGCCGGCGAGAGCAGCTCGCGTCGGCGCGTCGAGCAGCACGTCGGGCTCTTCCTCGTGGGCGACGTCCTCCGCCTTGACGCCCTTGACCTCGTGACCGTTCAGGTCGGTCGCCTGCTCGGCGGTGGTGCTGGCGTCGTGCGAATGGCCGCTCGCGTCCGCGGTCTCATCACCGTGAGCTGCGGTCTCGTCACCGTGCGCCGAGGCCGAATGATCGCGAGCCTCGGGCGCGGCGAGGACCGCCGAGGTCAGACCCAGCACGGCGACGACGGCCACCAACGCGATGGCACGCGAGTGGAACCGTCGCACCGAGCTCGACAGCAGCGAGGCACCCAGCGCGATCGTGACCGCCTCCATCGCCACCGTGAAGCCGTCGACAATCGTCACCTGTTCGGCGTGGCCCGAGTGCTCGCCGAAGGGCAACCCCCAGATCCGGCTCACGGCCCACGCTGCGATGGAGGCGGCGCTCACCGTGACGATCGCCGCCACGACGGTTCGGGACGGCTGCAACAACACCGCAACGGCCAAC
>DATDIY010000279.1:0-2342 GCA_036520815.1 Acidimicrobiales bacterium | reverse complement strand
CATCCTCGACGCCCAGACCCAACGGGCCGAGGAGCTTCTCGGCTGACCTCGACGGTGGGGCGGTCGAGCTCGTCCACGAGCTCCTCGTCGTGCACGTTGTCGCCCCGCACCCACACGAACACCGCACCGACGACGAGCAGGGCCGCGCCGAGCAGCGTGGCGTAGCGCATGCCCGACGTGAAGGCGCTCCGGGCGGCGTCGGCGAGGGCGCTGTCGCCAGCGGCCTCGGCGATGTTGAGCGCGATGGCCGGCGCCTCCTTGGCCTGGGCGGCCGCCTCCGAAGCGAGCCCGCCCAGGTTGTCGGCGATGTCGTCTCGGTAGCCGATGTTGAACGCGCTGCCCAGCATGGCGACACCGAAGGCGGCCCCGAGCTCACGGGCGGTGTCGTTCACCGCCGAGGCCACGCCCTGCGTCTCCCGGGGGAGCGAGGCGACGATGGCGTTGGTGGCCGGTGTCATGGCCAGAGCGGCACCGGCCCCGATGATAAGGGTGGCGATGAGGAAGCCCCAGTAGGTGTCGCTGCGCCCGACGGCGGCGAAGATCACGAACCCGACCGCCGACAGGGCCAGGCCGGCACCGCCGACGAGCTTGTGGCCGAACCGTTCCGACAGCGTCCCGGACACCGCGGAGAGGGGAAGCATCACGAACGTCATCGGCATCAGGGCAAGAGCGGCGACGAAGGTGCTGTAGCCGAGCACCAGCTGCAGGAACTGCAGAGCCACGAAGAAGAAGCCGAACATGGCGAAGAACTGCAGGAACAGCGACGCCGAGCCGGTGGCGAAGCCGCGTCGGCCGAACAGGCGGGGGTCGAGCAGCGGGTGCTTGATGCGCAGCTCGACGACGATGAACGCGGCGATCAGCACCACGCCGGCGATGAGCCCGATGAGGGTGAGCGGGGCGGTCCAGCCCTTGACCGGGCCCTCGATGATCCCGAACACGAGGGCGCCGATGCCCACGGCGGAGAGCACGGTGCCGGCCGGGTCGAGCCCGACGTGCTCGGTGGCCTTGGTGGCGGGCACCACGAGGACGATCCCCACGAGGGTGACGAAGGCCAGCGCGGCGGTGACCCAGAAGATCGAGGTGTAGGAGAAGTGGTCGAGCAGGGCGCCCGACATGAGGATGCCGAGCGTGCCTCCCGCGCCGGCGAAGCCGGCCCAGATGCCGACCGCTTTGGCCCGTCCCTCCGGCGGGAACACGCTGGTGATCGTCGAAAGCGTGCCCGGCATGATCAGCGCGGCGCCGATGCCCATGACCGCCCGCAGGGCGATGAGCTGGGTCGGTGTCTCGGCCCAGACCGACAGCACGGCGGTGAGCCCGAACACGATGACGCCAGCGATGAGCGCGCCCCGTCGTCCGAAGCGGTCCCCCAGGGCGCCGGCGAACAGCAGCAGCGCGGCGAGGGTCAGGCCGTAGGCGTCGATGATCCACTGCTGGTCGGACTGGCTGGCACCGAGGCTGGCGGCCAGGTGGGGGAGGGCGTTGGTGATCATCGACACGCCCGACACCACCATCACCAGGGCCAGGCACATGGTGGCGAGGATCAGGTTCCGGCGGGCGTAGGCGTCGGGCACGTCGGCGGGATCGGGAGCGTCGAGGACGACGGCGTCAGTGGTCATGGGTGCTTCTCCTGGCCGGGGGGAGGGAGACCGCAAGGGAGCGGGAGGTCGCTAGGGTGGGACCAACAAGCGGATGGATCCTCCGGAACTATACGGAGGGTTCCTCCGCTTATGCAACGCATTTCTGGAGGAGGGGTCGAGGTGAGCTCGCTCGAGGCACCGGTGGAGACGAACGAAGCTCCGGCCAAGGAGCGACGCCTCCGCGCTGACGCCGCCCGCAACCGCGACCGTCTCCTCGCGGCCGCCCAGGTCTCCTTCGAGCAGCACGGCCCCGACGCGTCGCTCGAGGAGATCGCCCGCAACGCCGAGGTCGGCATCGGCACGCTCTACCGCCACTTCCCGACCCGCGAGCTGCTGCTCGAAGCGGTGTTCCGCGATCGCATCGAGAGCGTCACCGCGCTGGGCGATCAGCTGCTCGCCGAGCCCGACGCCTTCGACGCCCTCACCCAGTGGCTCCACGCCCACCTCACCAACGCCTCGGCCTGCCAGGGCCTGGCCGGCTCCGTGGTGATCGAGCTCCTCGACGTCGACACCCACGGGGAGGACCACCCACCGGCATGCGCCCAGATGCGCGCCGTCGGCGCCGAGCTGCTGGCGCGGGCCCAGGCCGAGGGCACCGCCCGTCCCGACGCCGATTCCGAGGATCTCGTCCGGCTCGTCAACGCGCTGGTCTCGGCCACCGCGGATGCCGAGGACCGCACCGCCCTCGCCGACCGGCTCTTCACC
>DATDIY010000278.1:0-6608 GCA_036520815.1 Acidimicrobiales bacterium | reverse complement strand
TCGTCGGTCGTGGGATGCCAGATGTCGACGGTGCCGCGATCGGTCATCGTGAGCACGATGTCGCCGGTGGGGTCGACGGCGACAGCGAACAGCCTCCCCTGGGCGAGGTCACGACTGTCCACCTGGGTGCCAGTGGCGGCGTCCCAGATCCGGACGACGCCGTCGAACCCGACGGTGGCGACGAGTGATCCATCCGACGTCCCCGCCGCCGCCGTGACGGTCTCGTCGATCCCTTCGAGGGCAGGGGTGAGCGGCGTGCCGGTGCCGGCGTCGAAGAGCCGCTTGGCGCCGTTGGAGTCCTGCTCGAGCAGGACGTCGTCGCTCACCCACTTGTGCAATCCGAGGGGCGTGATGTCCGGTCGTCGATCGACGACGGAGCCGTCTCGGGTGCGGAGCACCGCCTGGAACCGCTCCTTGGGGTCGGCCTCGGTGGTCTCGGTACGCAACGCGTAGGCACCGGTCGGCGACAACGCCGTGACGTAGTCAACAAGTCGGCCGATGTCGGGGCCCGGCACCATCCCCAGCAGCTCACCGGACGAGGGGTCCCAGGTGAAGATCTGTTGGGAGAAGTCCAGCCCGACAAGGACACGGTCCTCGGTGAACCGAAGCTCGGTGAGCGCGTGGTAGACGAACGATCCGGGGGCTGGCTCCTCCTGAGAATCGCCCAACACGGAATCGGACACCTCGATCTCCTGCACGAGCTCCCCCGTGCGCGCGTTCCACACGTGGACCGTGCCCCCGGCATCGCCCCCCGCGACGAGCTCACCGGAAGGGTCGACTGCCACCGACAGCAGGTCCGTCGAGGCCCCGTAGCGGCGCATCGCCACCGGCACGGTGATCGCATCGGCGAGCGCGTCCCAGCCTTCGTGGGTGTCGCGGGCCCGGAGGCTCTCGGCGGCGAGGAGCAGGGACAGATCATCCTGGACGTCGACCGCCTTGCCGCTCTCGGCGGCGAGACGGCGGGCGTCAGCCACCTCGAGGTTGGTCTCGGCCTGCTCGCGGCTCCGCACCGCCAACGTCGACGCTACGACCGCGATCACGGTGAGGATGGCAAGGGCACCCACCGCCATCCGTCGCAGTCGCTTTGCCTTCCGGTACTCGCGCAGGTCGGTGGTGAACAGCTCGTCCTTCGGGACCCCGTGGATCGGCGCCGCCAGGTCTGCGATCGCCGCGCCCAACCGCGGGTCGCGCATGTCGGTCGTCAGGTCGGTGCGCATCCAACGCAGGTCCGCCCACAGTGGTTCCGCCGCGAACGCCCCTCGCAACGCCGGAGGTAGGGCGGTCGTGCGCTGCCAATCGAAGTCGCCGGCGGCGGAATCCCAGAGGATCTCCCCCGCGGTCAGGCACACGAGCAGGTGAGTCGGGGGGTGCGACTCGAGGAAGCGCTCCACCTCACGGCCAACCCACTCTGAACCGGCCGACTCCGGAGACGCCAGCAACACGAAGTACTGCGACGAGTCGAGCGCAACGGTGATCGACTCCCACAGGTCTGGTGACGTGGCCAAACCCGAACGGTCCTGGAACACCTTCAAGGCCCGCCGCTTGGTCCAGGGTCGCGCCAGACGCTCCAGACCGAGCCGGACGACGGACGCCGCGTCGAGGTCGCCGCGGTGGCTGTACGAGATGAACGCGTCGTACCCCCCGCCGGCCATGCCTCAGCCCCCCTGGCTCGCTGCGATGGTAGGGGACGCGCCCGCGGCCTCACTGCTGCTCGCCTCGGCGATGTGCTTCCTGGGCATGGTCGGCCTCGTGGGTCCATCGACACCGCGTTGGTGTCGTGGTTGCCATCTTGAGGGCGAACGCGACCGGTATCCGTCGTCCACACGACGCAGGGCGCGTGCTCTCGGACACACACACGTCGGCGACCAGCTCTCGTCGGTGTGAGCAAGGGCACGGTGGATGTGTAACCGGGCGGACGGTGGAGCCTCGGCGTCTGAGTGACGGTGCCTCCAGCAGGACCAACCGGACCTGCACGACCGAGGAGAACTGCGATGCCAGACCTGCGGAAGTTCGTGCCCGAGGCCGAAGGCGACGACGCGGAGGGCCACATGCCCCGACTCACAAGGGGATTCGTGCCTGTCGGCGAGGAGTCGCCGGAGCCCCCGATCGCCGGTCCGATGGTGCCGACCGACGTTACGGACCTGGGCTGAGCCCAGCACGGGAGGAGATGGGCTCGGCGGGCGAGAGCGGTGGAGACATGACCGGTAGGGTCCCAGCGTTGGGCGCGGCCCTGTTCTCGTGGGTCGGTGGCAGGCGCGGAGGCGGCGTCGTGGGTGGTGAGAGTTCGCCGGTCGAGGAGGTGGAGCGGTTGCTGCAACGCGGCGATCCCCTGCTCGCCTACGACCGTGCCTGTCACGCGGATTCCGCCGCCCTCGACGCCGTGGACGGAGCCCGATTGGGCTACCTGCGTGCTCTGGCGCTCGCCCGCTCTGGAGCCACCGAGCGAGCGGCTGTCGAGCTGGCGGGGCTGGTGGTCAGCGACGCCGCGATGCCGGCGGACCTCGTCGAGGACACCGCCGCGCTCCACGCCCGCCTGTCCAAGGACCGCGCCCTGGCGATGGACCCGTCGACCCAGCGAGAGGGCTTCGCCCGTGCCGCGGAGCAGTACGAAGCGGTGTTCAGGCACTACGGCCGGCCGTACTCGGCGGTGAACGCGGCGACGATGAGGTTCCTCGCCGGCAACCGCGACGAGGCTCGGACCCTGGCCGAGGCGACGCTCGCGCTGCTCGGCGACGACGGTCCGACCGACGACTACTGGCGCGCGGCATCGAGGGCAGAGGCCCACCTCGCGCTCGGCGACCTCGACGTCGCGGCCCGATGGCTGGAGATCGCCGATCGAACCGCGCCCGATGAGTACGGCGATCGATCGACCACGCTCAAGCAGCTGCGGCTCCTGTGCGCCGCCCAGGGGCTCAGCGACGACCTCCTCGGCCCTCTCGGCAATCCGGACGTCGTCCACTACTGCGGGCACCGGATCTCCCCACCCGGTGGCAGCGGCCAGTTCCCCAGTGACGACGAAGCGCGCGTCGCCGCCGAGATCCAGCAGGCGCTCGCGGCACGGCGAGTGGGATGGGGCCACGGTTCGCTGGCAGCGGGTGCGGACGTGATCGTCGCCGAGGCGCTCCTGGCCATCGGAGCCGAGCTCCACGTGGCCTTGCCGTTCTCGGTGGAGGAGTTCGTCGAGACCTCGGTACGACCATCGGGGGACCAGTGGGTGTCCCGGTTCCAGCGGTGCCTCGAAGCCGCCAGCAGCGTGGTGGTCACCTGCGACAGCGCCTACATGGGCGACGACGCGCTCTACGGCTACGCCGGGATGATCTCGATGGGCCAGGCGCTCAACCGCAGCCACAGCTTGTCGTCCCCGGTGTGGCAGCTGGCGGTGTGGGACGGCAACCCGACGGGTCTGCCCGCCGGCACGGCGCACGACGTGTCGGTGTGGAGTGGCGCCGGCGGGACGAGCCACGTCGTCTCCGTCGGAGGCCCGCCTCGAATCGTTCCTGCACCGCCACCCGCCGACGTGGTGGTTCAACGCCGGCCGGTGCGAGCCGTGCTCTTCGGCGATCTGCGCGGGTTCAGCAGCCTGCGCGACGAGCACCTCACGCACTTCATCGACGGGGTGCTCCCGATCCTCGCCGAGGTGCTCGATCGCCACGACTCGGTGCTCGACCGCAACACCTGGGGCGACGGGCTCTTCGTGGCGCTCCGTGATGCGGCATCCGCGGCAGAGTGCGCGCTCGACCTCCAGCACGCCCTCGACGGCATCGACATGGAGGGCCTCGGCCTGCCTCAGATGCAGATGCGCCTGTCGGCCCATGCCGGACCCGTGCTCGCCGGGACCGACCCGATCCGAGGCGTCTCCACCGTCTTCGGGCGGGAGCTGACGCGCGGGGCCCGGATCGAACCGCTGACGCCGCCGGGCGCGGTGTATGCGAGCGCTGCGTTCGCATCCCTGCTCCGGGTGGCACCGGGCGCCGGTGTCGTTCCCGAGTACGTCGGCCGGATCACCACCGCCAAAGACTTCGAGACGGTTCCCATGTACGTGCTTCGCCGGCAGCAGAGCTCGTAGCCCTCGCGCCGGTCGGGGCGGTGAACCGACCGCTCCGATCTCATTGGCTGGCTACTCTTCGTGACGGAGGTGGGTGGTGGACGCAGCGGGAGGCAGCGCCGGGCCGAGGCGTCTCGGCGCAGGTCGCCCTACGGCTGACGGCCTGGAGGCGTTGCTCGCCGTCACGGTGTGGGCGTTCGACGCGACGGCGGCTTCGGTCGCCACCGTGAGCGAGGCCGGCGACGCGCTGGAGTACGTGGCCGCCCACGGGCCGGGCGCCGACGCGATCGTCGGTCAGCGCCTCCCGTTGGCGCGTGGCATCGGCGGCTTCGCCGCGGTGTCGGGCCAGACCCTCCTGGTCGACGACCTGTCCAACGACGCCCGCTTCGCCCGTGACGTCGCCGAGGCCTCGGGCTACGTCCCGCGGGCGATCCTGGCGTCCCCGATCGTCGACGACGCAGGCTCGGTCATCGGCGTGCTGTCCATCCTCGACCCCGGCCGCCACGACGGCGACGTCGCCACCCCGGCGGGCCGTCTGGCCGCTCTGGCCGCCGACGCGCTGATCCGTCGGAGATCGACCGAGCACGACTCGCCTGACCCGGCGGACCTCGGAGCCCTTCTCGCCTCGCTCCCCTCGGACCGGCGCGCCGACGTGGTCCGGTCGCTCGAGCAGCTCGTGCGGGCGCTGGGTGAGGGCGGCGCCTGATGGCCGTCGCCTGGGCCGACGCGTTCGAGCCGGACCGGCTCGGCTCGGCGCCCTCGCTCGACCTGCCGTGTCGCATCGACCGCGAGTGGGCCTTCGGGGGCTCGACCGGTGCCGGGGTGAAAGTGGCCGTGGTCGACAGCGGGATCGACGCGACCCATCCACGGGTCGGGTCGGTCACGGGAGGGGTGGTGGTCGAGCTCGACGCCGATGCCGAGAGCGGCTTCCGGTACGTCGAGGGCCGGCACGACGACGTCTACGGCCACGGCACGGCCTGTGCCGGGATCATCCGGTCGCTCGCTCCCGAGGTCGAGCTCTACAGCGTCCGGGTGCTCGGCACCACGCTGAAGGGCAGCGGCGTGGCCTTCGCCGCCGGCCTGTGGTGGGCGATCGACAACGAGATGGACGTGGTGAACCTGAGCCTCAGCAGCTCGCGGGAGGACTACTGGGCCATGTTCGGCGAGGCCGTCGACGCCGCCGCCGAACGGCGCACCGTGCTGGTGGCGGCGATGAACAACGAGCGCAAGCTCACCATCCCGTCGCAGTTCTCCTCGGTGCTGTCGGTGGCCTGTCATCCCGGTGCCGATCCCGAGGCGTTCTCCTGCAATCCCAACCCACCGGCGGAGTGGGGCGCGCCGGGGATGGGCGTCGAGGTGCCCTGGCTCGACGGCGGCTCGATCACCGCCACCGGCAACTCCTTCGCCGCTCCCCACATCGCCGGCCAGGTCGCACGCCTGCTCGGAAACCACCCCCGGCTCACCCCCTGGCAGGTACGGACCGTGCTGGCCGCCCTCGCCGACAACTCGCCGACCGGCCCACCCATCGGCGCTCAGGAGGAACCGTGACGTCCGAGTCCCTGTTCGACGTGCTGCCCGAGGAGGCCCGCCGCGCCCTGCTCGCCTCGGCGCGGCGCCGGCGCTTCGGTCGAGGAGAGGTGGTCTTCCACGAGGGCGACCCGGGCGACTCGCTCCACGTCATCGAGAAGGGCCACGTCGCCATCCGGGTGAGCACCCCCCTCGGCGACGTGCTCACCCTCGTCCTGCTCGGGCCCGGCGAGGCATTCGGGGAACAGGCCCTGCTGGGCTCACCCCACCGGACCGCCTCCGCGGTTGCGGTCGAAGGAGCCGAGACGAGGGTCGTGCTGGGTGACCAGTTCGCCGAGTTGCGGCGCGAGAACCCGGCCGTGACCGAACTGCTGGTCGAGGTGCTCGCCGCCCAGGTCCGCCGACTCTCCAGCCACCTCCTCGAGGCGTTGTACGTCCCCGCGGAGTCGCGGATCCTGCGCCGGCTGTGCAACGTGACCGACTCCTACGCCTCCGACGACGCCTCGCCTGTCGTGGTTCCGGTGACGCAGCAGGAACTGGCCGCCATGGCCGGTACCACCCGGCCGACGGTGAACCGGGTCCTCCAGTCGTTGCAGGACGACGGGATCGTCGAGCTCGGCCGAGGCCGCACGACCGTGCTCGACCCCGACCGCCTCCGGAAGGCCGCCGGATAGCGGGCCCGGGCGTGGTCTCTGTGTACGGAGGCGCACACAACCGGCGTGGCGGCGGCCACAGAGCAGATCGGCGACCGTCCGTACCGTGATCACCACGACATCGACGAGATGTCACTGACCCAGGAGGAACACCATGCCGCTCAAGCGAGGCAAGGACGAGACCACCACCGACGACACCGAAGGCCACGCCGGTCGATTCAAGGGCATCGACGAGGCCGAAGGGGCTGACGACACCGAGGGCCACGGCGCGAGGGCAAGCCATCTGCAGCCGGCGGATCGGATCGAGGACCGTGAGGATCGGCCCCGGCGCACGATCTGAGCACTGGGCGGCGGAAGCACCCCACGGGGCGCTCGGACGGGAG
>DATDIY010000277.1:0-2711 GCA_036520815.1 Acidimicrobiales bacterium | reverse complement strand
CACACCCACCACACCGAGGTCGTCTCCCACTTCGAGCGCGGCTGACTCCCCGCCGCTCCGACCGCTCACCGTTCGCGGAGATGGGCGATGGCGGCATCCCGTCATTGTCGATCGGAATGGTCGGGTTTAGGCTGGACGCGTGACCTCGACCTCCGGACCCGCTCCGATCGACCCCCGAGGGCCGCGCACCAACCAGGCGGTGCTCGCTACCGGACTCCTGCTCGGTCTGGCGTTCGGGCAGGAGTGGGTGGCACCGCTGTTCGCCGTCGTGCTCTTCCTCGGCGCCGCCTTCGGGCCGTCCTACGGCCCGGTGCTGCGTCTCTACCGCGACGTGATCCGGCCCCGTCTGGCCCCGCCCTCCGAGATGGAGGACCCTCGACCGCCGCGCTTCGCCGCCTCCGTCGGCGTGACGGTGTTGACCGCCGCCACCGTCGCCTTCCTCGTCGGGGCCACCGTGCTGGGCTGGGCGCTGGTGGTGCTCGTTGCCGCTCTCGCCGCGCTATCCGCGCTCACCGGCCTGTGCGTCGGTTGCGAGATGTACGTGATGTTGGTGCGGCTCCGCGGCGGATCCGGGCGTCCGAACCGGCTGGCGCCCCTGCCCGACGAGCTGCTCCGGGAGCAGGCCCGGTGGGTGGTGTTCAGCACGCAGTACTGCGCGGTGTGCCCGTCGGTGGTGGCCGAGATCGAACGGGAGCGGCCGGGGGAGCGGGTGGTCGTGCTCGACGTGGCCGAGCACCTCGACCTCGCCGCCCGCTACAAGGTCCGACGGGCGCCGACCGTCCTTCGGGTCGACGCCGGCGGGGCGGTGCTCGCCCGGCTGTCGGGCGTGGACGCCGTGCGGCGCGAGCTCGTGGCCACTGCGGTCGTCTGACCGGGCCCATGACAGACTCGGCGGCGCCTGTCCGCTGACCGAGGAGCGCTCCGTGCTCGCTGCCCGTGCCGTTCGCATCGACCCCGAGAACCCGCTGTCCGGCCTGGAGGTCGGCGACGTGCCCGACCCCGAGGTCCCGGATGGCTGGGTGGTCGTCGAGGTGAAGGCGGCGGCGCTGAACCGCCACGACCTGTGGAGCCTCGAGGGCGTGGGACTGGCCGAGGAGCAGCTGCCGATGATCCTCGGTTGCGACGCCGCCGGCATCGATCCCGACGGCAACGAGGTCGTGCTGCACGCCGTGGTCGCTGACCCTGATGCCGGTGACGGCGACGAGACCCTCGATCCGCGGCGGTCGCTGTTCTCCGAGCGCCACCCCGGCACGATGGCCGAGCGGATCGCCGTGCCCCGCCGCAACCTGATCCCCAAGCCGGCCAGCTTGTCGTGGGAGGAGGCGGCCTGCCTGCCGACGGCGTGGCTCACCGCCTACCGCATGTTGTTCACCCGCTCGGGCCTCCGTCCGGGTGACACGGTGCTGGTGCAGGGCGCCGGCGGTGGTGTCGCCACTGCGCTGATCATGCTGGCCCGCGCTGCCGGCTATCGGGTGTGGGCGACGAGTCGGTCCGACGAGAAGCGGGGCCGGGCGCTCGAGATCGGTGCCCATGCCAGCTTCGAGACCGGTGCCCGTCTCCCCGAGCGGGTCGACGCCGTCATGGAGACGGTGGGTCAGGCCACGTGGAAGCACTCGGTGCGCTCTCTGCGGCCCGGCGGTCGGATCGTCGTGTCGGGTGCGACCACCGGATCGGAGCCGTCGGCCGATCTCACCCAGGTGTTCTTCCTGCAGCGCGAGGTCGTGGGTTCGACGATGGGAACCCGGGGTGAGATGCAGCGCCTCATCCGCTTCTGCGATGTCGCCGGCATCCGACCGTTGGTCGACTCAGTGATGCCGCTGGCCGACGCACGCGACGGCTTCGCCCGGATGGTCGAGGGCGACGTGTTCGGCAAGATCGTCTTCACCACCTGACCCTGCGCCGCTCCCTCTCGCGTCGACGGCGCGTTCGGCCTTGTCGCGAAAGGCGGATTGCCGCGCGCGGCTTTGCCTCGTGCGCAATGCTGTGCCGGTTCGCCGAACCGGTCGTCCCCGCATGGGACGACCCAGGAGAAGGAGACTGCGTTGAACAAGAAAGAGCTGGCCGCTGCCATCGCCGAGCGCACCGGACGCGAGAAGCGTGACGTCGAGGCGCTGCTGAACGAGTTCGTGGCCACGGTCACCGACACGGTGGCGACCGGTGAGCCGGTCGTGCTCACCGGGTTCGCCAAGTTCATCCGCGTGCAGCGCGGTCCTCGCCTGGCCCGCAACCCGCAGACCGGCGCGCCGGTGAAGGTGCCGGCCAAGAAGGCCGCTCGCATCACGCCGCTGAAGGCATTCAAGGACGCCGTGATCACCGGGAAGCCGGCGAAGAAGGCGGCTCGGAAGGCTCCGGCCAAGAATGCCCCCGCCAAGAAGACGGCGGCGAAGAAGGCTCCGGCCAAGAAGGCTCCGGCCAAGAAGACGGTCGCCAAGAAGGCCCCCGCCAAGAAGGCTCCGGCCAAGAAGGCGGTTGCGAAGAAGGCCCCCGCCAAGAAGGCGCCGGCAAAGAAGGCGCCCGCGAAGAAGGCGCCGACGGAGAAGCGGCTGACCAAGTCGCCGTTCGGGGCCCGGTGGCTGGCCTCGCAGGAGAAGATGCTCCAGCACGAGCGCGGCGTGTACCTGCACCAGGCCGAGAACCTGGAGGCGGAGGCCAAGTCGTTGGTGGCGGACTTCGAGGGTGGCGACACGCAGTTCGACGAGGAGTCGGGCGAA
>DATDIY010000276.1:0-7410 GCA_036520815.1 Acidimicrobiales bacterium | reverse complement strand
TGATCATCGAGGAGGGCCACCTCGACTCCGCCGACCTCACCGTCAGCGTCGACTACGACACCGCCAAGTCGGTGTTCGTGGGGCTCGACTTCACCGTGGCGATGCAGGCGTTCATGGCCGGGAAGGTGAAGGTGCAGGGCGACATCACCAAGCTGATGATGCTCGGCACCCAGGGCGTCGAGCCCGACGCCAAGGCGGTGGCCATCGCTCAGGCCATCCGCGACGTCACCGCTCCCTAGGAGCCCGAGAGTCGGGGTCAGCCGGTGATGAGGGTGACCGAGGAGCCGGGCTTGACCTCGGTGCCGACCTTCGGGTCGGTGCCCTTGACCTTCTTGGCCGGGTTGCCGGACACACCGCTGACGGTGAGGCCAGCCTTCTCGAGCATGGTGGTGGCCTGCTCGACCGACTTGCCGACGATGTTGGCCGGGATCTTGATCGGCTCCTTGCCGAGCGAGACGGTGATGGTGACCGTGCTGTCGCGCGGCACATCGGTTCCGGCGCCCGGAGAGACGCCCATGACGTTGCCGGCGGCGACGTCGGGCGAGTAGCCCTCGGCCCGGGCCACGTTGAGGCCCATGCCCTTCAGCTGGGCGGTGACCGCCGCCTCGGTGCCGCCGACCAGATTGGCGGGGATCTTGCGCGGAGCGGGCCCGGCGCTCACCCGCAGCGCGATCGGGGTATCGGGGCGCACCTCGGCGGGGGTGCCGTCGACGGGGCCGAGCACGACGCCGTCCTGCCAGTTCTCGTCGTAGGCCTCGTAGACCTGGCCCACCTTCAGGCGGGCCGCCTCGAGCATGACCGTGACTTCCTCGATGCTGTGACCACCGATGTCGGTGGGGACCGGCACCGGCTTGGGGCCGGCGGAGACGGTGAGGGTGACGGTCGCGCCCTCCTCGAGCGTGGTGCCGGCCACCGGATCCTGGGAGATGACGTTGCCGTCGGTGACGGTCTCGGACCAGTCCGGCACCTCCTCGACGACGAAGCCCTGTGCTTCCAGCTGGGCCCGGGCCTCGGCCGCGGAGGTGGAGGTGAAGGCCACGATGGTGTGGGTGGGCGTGCGGGTGAGCACGTAGGCGGCGGCCGCTCCACCACCCAACACGAGCACCACGGCGAGGATGGCGGCGACGATGGGGCCCTTGCGGCGCGTGCGCTTGCCCGAGTCGGCCTGCAGCACCTCGACCGGCACCGGTGCCCCCGATGCCGCCGCCTGCTTGTCGAGCTGCTTCTCGGCCTTCTCGCGCCGGCGTCGCTCGGCCCTCGTCTCCTCCGCCTCGCTCCCCTCGCGGGCGAGGGTGCGCGTGGTGGGCTGTTCATCGCCCTGGGTGACGATGGTCAGGCCGTTGGTCGTGGTGCCGGGCGGCGCCGTCATGATCTCGGGCTCGAAGTCGGCCCGCACCTGGCGTTCGGCCACGTAGAGCGTCGTCGGCTCGCGGATGTCGAGCTCCACCCCGTCGAGGGTGGCGGTGCCGGCCAGCGGCAGCGGCAGGAACGGACCGAGGTCGCCCGCCGCCATCAGCATCGTGGCGAAGCCCTCGGCGTCGGGGCGTTGGTCGGGGTCGGGCGAACCGGCGGCGGTCAGCGCGGGGGCCAGCGCGCCCAGCTCGGGTGGGACCGGAACCTGCCGGTCGACCCTGGCCATCAGGGTGCCGAGGGTGGTGTCGGCCGAGAAGGGCACGTGACCGGTGACCGACTCGATGATCACCAGCGCCAGGCTGTACACGTCGCTGCGGCCGTCGAGCGGTGCGCCCTGGGCCTGCTCGGGCGACGCGTAGCGGGCGGTGCCCAGCACGGCTCCGGCCGGCTCGGTCCAGGCCGCCTCGGCCAGGGCGCGGGCCAGACCGAAGTCGGCGACGCGCAGGCGCCCCTCGTCGTCGAACAGCAGGTTCGCCGGCTTGATGTCGCGATGCACCAGGCCGCGGCGGTGGGCGTAGTCGAGGGCGCGCGCCGCTTCGAGCCCGACGTGGCGGGCCTGCGCCAGGTCGAGGTGGTGGCCGGTGTCGAGCAGGGCGCGCAGCGACCCGCCGCCCAGCAGCTCGGTGACCAGGTAGGGAACATCGCCCTGGCCCCAGTCGTGCACCGCCATGATGTGGGGGTGGTTGAGCGCAGCGGCGTTGTGCGCCTCGGCCCGGAACCGCTTGAGGAACTGCGAGTCGTCGGCGAGCGCCTCATGGAGCACCTTGACCGCGACGCGACGACGCAGCACCACGTCGTCAGCCAGGTACACGGTCGCGGACGCCCCGGTGCCGATCGGGGCCAGCAACCGGTAGCGACCTCCGAGCACCTGACCGACGCGGTCGGTCACGCGGGAGATGGCCACCTCCCGAGGCTACAAGTTCCACCACTGCAATTTGGGCACCCTCGCACGAGAGAACACCTGCCCACGACGCGACTGCGCCAGCACCGTGGGTGGCGGGCACACTGGTGACGTGACCGGTCCCACGCCACCCTCCACCCCGTCCACGGACTCTGCGCCACGTCGTCGGCTGCAACCTCACCATGCCGTGTACGCCCTGCTGGTCGGCGTGATCGTGGTGTGCGTCGTGGTGCTGTACCAGAAGGCGGCGGAGAACGAGACCGACCTCGACCGGGGCAACATCGAGCAGCTGCTCCCCACCCGGGACGCCAAGATCCTCCAGCAGGAGCCCATCGGGATCGACCTCGCCCCCGGATACGAGGGCACCCTCGCCCTGAACGGGGAACCGCTGCCCGAGGATCAGCTCGGAGTGGTGCCGGCCCTCAACCGGGTCACCTTCACGCCGGGCCCCGGCAAGGCGTACGAGGCGCTCCCTGCCGGCCAGAACTGCCTGAAGGCCACGTACTGGAAGACGGAGACCGGGCCCAGCCAGTCGACCGACTACACGTGGTGCTTCACGGTCCTGTAGCGACGACGAGACCGGCATCCCAGCCCGGGGCCCGACCCCCGAGCGGCGGCGCCAGTTCGTTCGGCTCGAGACCGGCGCGGGCGAGCAGCCACGCCGTCAGCGAGTTGGAGTTCCACATCTCGCCGGTCGAGAGCTCGTCTCGACCCCAGGTGTGCGACGGGAAGTCGGCGACGAGCTCGAGCACCCGGTGAGCGTCGGCCGGGTCGTCGCTGACCCGCACGGCACCCTCCACGGCCGCGGCGAGATCCGGGATGGCGCCGTTGCGCCAGCAGCGGACCTCGTAGCGGAACCACCTCCAACGACCCAGGAACCGGGCACCCACCGCCCCCTCGACGACCACTCCCCTGTCACCCTTCGCGGTCCACACCGGTGCCATCTCGATGGCGGTGGTCACCCCGTCGAGGTGGACCTCGAGCGCGGAATGGAAGAGCGCCCGACGGGCGCGGTGGGCCGCGGCCGCCGCCAGCGCCTCGTAGCCACGTCCGCTCCACCGGACCAGGGCGCCTCCGGCGCCCGCGCCGAGCGGGATCCAGTAGAGGTCGACCCCCGTGGTCACCGGTCGCGTCCGGTCATGGCGGCGGAGGCACCTCGCCCGTCTCCAGGAGCTGCCCGAACCCGGCCTCGTCGAGCACCGGGACGCCGAGATCCTCGGCCTTGGTGAGCTTCGAGGCACCCGGCTCGGCACCGACGACCACCGCCGTCGTCTTCTTCGACACGCTGCCGGGGGACTTGCCGCCCCGACCTTTGATGGCGGCCTCGGCCTCGTCACGGGTGAACCCGTCGAGGGTGCCGGTGACGACCACCGACAGGCCCACGAGGTTCTGAGGGAGCTCGGGCGCCGCCGGGCCCTCCATGTTCACACCGGCCTCGCGGAGCTTCTGCACGACGTTGCGGTTCGATTCGTCGGCGAACCACTCGGTCACCGCGGCGGCGATGATCGGTCCCACGCCCTCGACCGCGGCCATCTCCTCCTCGGAGGCGGCCTCGATCCGGTCGAGGTTCCCGAAGTGGCGGGACAGCGCGACGCCGCCAGCAGGCCCGAGGTGGCGGATGTTCAAGCCCACGAGCAGGTTGGGCAGAGGCCGGCTCTTCGACGCCTCGATGGCGGCGAGGAGGTTGGCGATCGAGACGGCGCCGAAGCCCTCGATGCCCTCGAGCTGCTCGGCCGCGAGGGTGTAGATGTCGGCAACGTCTCGCACCAGGCCCATGTCGCAGAACAGCCGCACCCGCTGCTCCCCCAGGCCCTCGATGTCCATGGCCCCTCGCGACGCGAAGTGCTCGATGGTGCCGGCCACCCGGGCGGGACACGAGATGTTCTGGCACCGCGTGTCGGCCTCGCCCTCGGGACGTACGAGGTCGTGGCCGCACACCGGGCACGTCGTCGGGAAGACCCACTCCGCCAGGCCCTTCGGCCGCTCGGCGAGGACGGGCCCGACGATCTCGGGGATGACGTCGCCCGCCTTGCGCACGATCACGACATCCCCCGGACGGACGTCCTTGGCCTTCACCTGGTCCTGGTTGTGGAGGGTGGCGACCCCGACCGTCGACCCGCCGACGAAGACCGGCTCGAGCCGCCCGAAGGGGGTGGCCCGGCCCGTGCGCCCGATCGACACCATGATGTCGAGCAGCTTGGTGGTGCGCTCCTCGGGAGGGAACTTGTAGGCGATGGCCCAACGGGGCGCCTTGGACGTGAACCCGAGCTCGCGCTGCAGGCCGAGGTCGTCGACCTTCAACACGACACCGTCGATCTCGTAGGAGAGGTCGTGACGGTGCTCCTGCCAGTGCTGGCAGTGGGCGAAGGCGTCGTGGAGCCCGTCGAGCACCTTCACCTCGGGGTTCACGGGGAAGCCCATCGACTTCAGGAAGTCGAAGTTCTCGTGGTGACTGGTGAGCGTGGGGCCGCCCACGACCTCGCCGAGCTGGTAGCTCCAGAAGGCGAGCTCACGCGACGCGGTGATCGACGGGTCCTTCTGGCGCAGCGATCCCGCCGCCGTGTTGCGGGGGTTGGCGTACACCGCCCGGCCCGCCTCGACCTGCGCCGCGTTCAACGCCTCGAACACGGCGATCGGCATGTAGATCTCGCCGCGGACCTCGACGACCTCGGGGGCGCCGGGCGGGAGCTCGTGCGGGATCACCGAGATCGTGCGCACGTTGGCCGTGACGTCCTCGCCGGTGCGACCATCACCTCGGGTGGCGGCTTGCACCAGCCGGCCCCCCTCGTAGCGCAGCGACATCGCCAACCCGTCGATCTTCAGCTCCGACACGAGCCCGACGGAACCCTCGTTCTCCCCCAGCTCGCCGAGGCGGCGGGCCAGACGGCCACCCCACGACAGGAGCTCGTCGGCGGTGAAGGCGTTGTCGAGGCTCATCATCGCCACCCGGTGCACGACCGGGGCGAACGAGGCACTCGGCGCGCTGCCGACCGTGCGCGTGGGCGAATCCGGGGTGATCAGCTCGGGGAACTGCTCCTCGAGCGCCTGCAGCTCCCGCACCAGCGCGTCGTAGTCGGCGTCGGGGATCTCGGGCGCGTCCTGCTCGTAGTAGCGCTGGTTGTGGCGGCGGATGGTCGCTCGCAGCTGCTCGACGCGTTCGCTCGGCTCGACCTCGGTCACGCCCGCACATTACCGACGCCCTCCGACACCCCCGACACCTTCGGTGGCGCGAATCCGGTCGTGATGACGACCACTTTCGAGCAAGCAACGGGGAGGCGCGACGTCCGGGCGGAGTGTCCCGAGTCGGTGAGCCGGCGAAGGGGTCAGGCGCCGGCGGCGAGGCGGACGCCGACGGCCTGGTCCTGCAGGCGAGCGGCGAGCCGGCCGGTGAGCTCCATCACGTGCTCCGCCTGGGTGACGCCGTGGTGAGAGAGGCCGCACACCGGGGTGATGATCGCCTGGGTGCGCAGCAGCATCGGGTCGCAGCCGTCGGCCGAGAGGTCGCACCACACCGCCATCAGTCGTCGCCAGAGACGCTCCACCATTGGCCCGACAGGGCCGTCGGTCGGCACCGCGCCCCAGGCCACCCATCCACCTCGGTCGAGGTGGTCGCCGACCAGTCCGCCGCACAGCTCGATGCCCGCGTCGACCGGCACCGACAGGACGCGGGGACCGGCCGCGAGGAGCAGCCGGTAGTCCGCCGGCGCGCAGCAGTGCAGGCCGGTCACGGCATCGTGCTCGAGCACCGCCAGGGTGCCCGACACCAGGTCGACCCCCTCGGTCGGGCCGATCGGGAAGCTCGTGTCGGTGAGTCCGGCCATCGCCGGCTCGTCGACGAACACCACCAGCTCGGCCTGCGGCACCCGGCGCATGACGTGGTCGACGAGCGCCCGGGCCCGGTGCCGGACCGTCGCCTCCGCCACCGCGAAGGCCAGGTCGACGTCGACACCGGCGGCGTGGAGGGCCACTCCGAGGGTGACGGGGCCGGTGAGCGAGACCTTGATCGGTCCGTCCCGGTCGGCGACCGCGGTGAGGAAGGCACGTAGGCCGACCCATGCGTCGCCGGTGAAGTCGACATCGGCGAACGGGGCCTCCGGGTCCATGGCCGCCTCGTCGATGGAGAGCGAGCCGTCGTCCTCGACGACGACGCCGGCGATGCCGGTGGCGGCCTGGGCGACCATCCCCTCGCGCCGGGAACGGGCGGGCAGTGACGGGGCCGACGGCAGCCGCGACGAGTGGCGTAGGACGAACTCGACCGCGTCACCCGGATCGCAGTGCGGCAGGTGGCCGATGCCGGTGGCCAGGCCGACCGGGAGCGTCGATCCGGCGGCCGACCCTGTCATCGGAGCGCACCTGTCGAAAGGCTGACCGAGCTGCCCTTCCCGTGTGTTCCGAACCCGATTCCCACGCCACTACCCCAGTCCTGCCCCTGCGCCCGCCGGCGCCACACCCTGTGTCCAACGTCACTTGAATAGCCATCGGCAGGGTGGTTGAGCAAATCTCCCGGGGTGACGAAGGCGACCCGCAACTTCGGCCGGTGGGCCACGGCCGTCGTGTGGGTCGTGCTCCCCCTCGCCGCGGGGCCCTCGTTCGGTGATGCCCTCGACGATTGCAGCCGCGCCGTGCAGCTCACGGCGACGGTCGGCCTGTGGGTCCTGTGGGCGGCGGGACTGGTCGCCAGCCTCGTTCCGAGCACGGTCTCGCTCACCGCCATCCGGGTGCTGGCACCGGCGTCGGTCGCAGCCGCCGCATGGGCCGCGCTCGTCGTTCCCGACGGCGCCGACGCACCGGAGGCCGTCGCCCTCGGCGTGACCGCGCTGGCGTCGGTGATCGCTCTCTCGGCGCCGGTGGGCGACCGGTTCGTCAACGGCTCCTCCTACGGCGACGAGCGCCGCATGCCCCTGCGGCCGCCCGGCGTGCTGCTGCTCGGCCCGATCGAGCTGACCTGGCTGGCGGTCGTCGCCGGCGCGGTGGCCGGGCCGCTGCTGCTCGCCGCCCGCGTCTGGGTCGTCGGTGCGGTCCTGCTCATCGTCGGGTGGGCCGTCGCGGCCGTTGGCCTGCGGATCCTCCACGCCCTCGCTCGCCGCTGGCTCGTG
>DATDIY010000275.1:0-4526 GCA_036520815.1 Acidimicrobiales bacterium | reverse complement strand
CACGAGCCCAGACGGCGGATCGCCGTCCGGCTTGGTCACGGTCGGCACACCGTCCTCGACGGTCACCGTAGGCAGGTCGTCGCGTGGCGCAACCGGCTCACCCGACGCGGAGGTGGGGATGGTCACGGCGTCTTTGATGTCGATCACCATCAGGACCCAGCTGGCGGTGGCGCTGGCGGTGGCATCTGCCGCTACGAGCACCCGGCTGCCGACGGGTTGGCCGACCAGGGCGTCGGTGATGACTGGAAGGAGCGTCTTGCTCCCCATGTCGAAGGTCTGGGGTGCCTTCCCGAAGGTGTTGTCGAGCTCGGAGCCGTCCGTTCCTTTGATCCCGACGAAGTCGACGGTGACCTGCTGCCCGGCCTCGACCGCCGGGCCGGTGCCGGTGGAGATCACCCGGCTCGTTTCCCCGCTGGCGCCGTAGGGCGGCGTGAAGATGACGGTGGGCTCCTCGCCGAAGGCGCCGGAGACGGTCACGTCGTCGAGGGAGGTGGTGCTGGCATCGACCGCCGTGGTGGTCGTGGTGTCGCTGCCACCCGACGAGCAACTGGCGAACAGCGCGCCCGCCACCACGACGAGTGCGATCCCGCCGGCCACGACGCGGTGCCAGGTCGGCCGGGAGGGGGACGGTCCCGAGGTCATGGCGGCGACCATAGGGCCGGATCGATCAGCCTGCTGGTCGGTACCGGCGTGTCGCCGGGCTGGGAGCGGTGCCCACAGGTTCCTCGGAACCCCGTGGGAGTTGAACGAGAATCGGGGCCGCGCTTACCGACCTCTCACGCGTCGACGTTAGGAATGCACCATGGCGTCAGCTCATCTGGTCATCGCCGAGGACGATCGGGCCGTGCGGGAGTCGGTCACCCGCGCCCTCGAGCTCGAGGGCTACGAGGTGGAGGCCGTCGCCGACGGCGCCGCCGCCCTCGAGGCCGCCGGGCGCGAGGGTGTCGACCTGCTCCTCCTCGACCTGGGCATGCCGCACGTCGACGGCCTCACCGTGTGCCGACGCCTCCGTTCCGCCGGGTCGCGACTGCCGATCCTGGTCCTCACCGCTCGCACCGAGGTCTCCGACCGGGTGTCGGGCCTCGACGCCGGCGCCGACGACTACCTGGCCAAGCCGTTCTCCCTCGACGAGTTGCTGGCCCGCCTGCGGGCGCTGCTGCGCCGCAGCACCTACGACGACGAGGAGCCGACCGAGATCCGCGTCGAGGACCTCGTGATCGACGAAGCCGCCCGTAGGGCCTGGCGCGGAGATCGCGAGATGGAGCTGACCAAGACCGAGTTCGACCTGTTGCAGCTGCTGGCCGACAACTCCGGGGTAGTGCTCTCGCACTCGACGATCTACGACCGGATCTGGGGCTACGACTTCGGTCCCGACTCCAAGGCTCTCGCCGTCTACATCGGCTACCTGCGCCGCAAGAGCGAGGAGGCGGGAGAGCCCCGTCTCATCCAGACCGTCCGTGGCGTCGGCTACACGCTGCGCCCGTCGTGACCCTCCGCGCCCGCATCGCGCTGGCGCTCGCCCTCCTCGCCGGCCTCGCCGCCCTTCTCGTCGGGGTCGTCACCTTCGTCGCCATCGGGCAACGGGTCCGTGCGGAGGTCGATCGATCGTTGAGCTCGCAGGCGGCGGTGCTCCGGGACCCTGACCGGGTTGGCGTCCTCATCGAGCTCTGCACCGAAAGCACCGGGAGCAACCAGCCCGGACGCCGGCCTCAGCCTGCGTTCGAGGGCTTCGGACGGCTCGGTGGCGTCGTCACCCAGTGCCTCGACCCCGCCGGGGAGCCAGTTGGCGAGACATCCTCCGTGGTGCTCCCGGTGAACGACGAAGACCGTGCGCTGGCCGCCGGCGACAGCGACCGGTCCCACACCCGGACGGCACGGGTGGACGGGGTGACCTACCGCATGGAGACCGTGCCCGTGAACGGCGCCGCCGACATCGTCGGTGCGGTGCAGTTCGCGCGGGACTACACCGAATCGCAGCGGGTGCTCGATGCCCTGCGATGGCTGATCCTGGGCGTGGTGGTCGTGGTGACCGGGCTGGGCGCCCTCGCCGGATGGCTCATCGCCCGCCGAGCGACGAAGCCGCTCGTGCAGCTCACCGATGCCGCCGAGCTGGTCGCCTCGACCGGCAGCCTCGACGTGCCGCTTCCCGCGGCCGGCAACGATGAGCCGGGGCGGCTCTCTCGGGCCTTCGCCACCATGCTGGCGGCCCTCGGTCAGTCACGGGCCCAGCAGCAGCAGCTCGTGCAGGACGCCGGCCACGAGCTGCGCACCCCGCTCACGAGCCTGCGCACCAACGTCGAGACCCTGCAGCGCCACCCGGACCTCCCGACGCCGACCCGGGACGCCATCCTCACCGACCTCGACGCCGAGACCCGCGAGCTCGGATCGTTGGTCGACGAACTGGTGCAGCTGGCCACTGACACCTATGCCGACGAACCGGAGCAGACCGTCGCCCTCGACGAGCTCGTCGAGCGTGCGGCCTCGCTGGTCCGGCGCCGATCCGGCCGCACCGTGGTCGTGACCGCCCAGCCCTCCACCGTCATCGGCCGGCCCCGTGACCTGTCCCGCGCCGTCGGCAACCTGATCGACAACGCAGCCAAGTTCAGCGAGGCGCCGTCGCCGATCGAGGTGTCGGTCACCCACGGCGTGGTGCAGGTCCGCGACCACGGCGCCGGCGTGGCCGAGGACGATCAGGCCCATGTGTTCCAGCGGTTCTACCGGGCGGCGTCGGCCCGAGCGACCCCCGGCTCGGGCCTCGGTCTGTCGATCGTCGAGCAGACGGCGCGCACCCACAACGGCACCGTCTCGGTCACGAACCATCCCGGCGGTGGTGCGGTGTTCACCCTCGCTCTGCCCGAGGCTCCGCCTCCTCCACCCCTGTCGGCACCGACGACGGGGTGAGGCGCTGTCGTGCCCCAACACGTCAGATTCAGGTCAGAATAACGGCCCTTTCGTGTAACAGAGCGAACACGGTCGGGTAATCGCTCCTCCCTACCGTCAGCAATGCGTCAGACGTGAGCGCGTCTGTGATGTGGGAGACGACACCGGGGTCGTGCTCTCCAGCGCCGTGTCAACGGAGGCTTCGGCCCCGATCGAGGAGGAGCGATGGCAGTCAACCTGGTCACTGCGGTGATCAAGCCGCACAAGCTGGAGGAGGTGAAGGACGCGTTGAAGGGCATCGGAATCCAGGGATTGACGGTGGACGAGGTCAAAGGCTTCGGTCGCCAGGGCGGGCACACCGAGACCTACCGAGGCGCTGAGTACCGCGTCGACCTCCTGCCGAAGGTCAGAGTCGAGGTGCTGGTCGAGGAGGCGGCGGTCGAGTCGGTCGTCGACGCCATCATCGCCGCGGCCAAGACCGACAAGATCGGCGACGGCAAGGTGTGGGTCACGCCGGTGACCAGCCTGGTGCGCATCCGCACCGGCGAGCGGGACGGGGAGGCGCTGTGAGCCTGCGCGACCCCCTCATCGAGATCGGTCCCGACGGGGCCCTGACCCAACGGAGGATGCCGTTGAACGCCAAGCGACTCGCCGTCGGTGCGGCCGTCGTCGGTGCGACGCTGCTCGCCACCGCCGGCACCGCCTTCGCCCAGGAGGCGGAGACCGAGGTCGACATCACGGTCGTGGCGGAGACCGCCGATCACGCCATCGTCTCGGGCAACCTGGTCTGGGTGGTCATCGGCGCCGCGCTGGTGATCTTCATGCAGGCCGGCTTCGCCCTCGTCGAGACCGGCTTCTGTCGGGCCAAGCACGCCGCCCACGTGGTCAGCACCAACCTGGCCATCTTCTTCCTGGGCTTCGTCGGCTTCTTCACCATCGGCTTCCCGCTGATGTTCGGCAACTACAGCTACGTGCTGCCTGGCTTCGACTACGGCCTCGACAAGATCGTGGGCGATGGTGCCCTCATCAAGTTCGGTGACGGCACGGAGTGGATCTTCCTGAACAAGGGTGGCTGGTTCGGCACCTGGTTCGACGGTTCGAACCTGGCCTACACCGGTGCCGCGGCGGCGTTCTTCCTCTACATGGTGGCCTTCATGGACACCGTGGCCACGATCCCGACCGGGTCCATGGCCGAGCGGTGGAAGTTCAAGTCGTTCGTCATCTGGGGCCTGTTCTGCGGCGCCTTCTACTACCCGCTGTTCGGCGCCTGGACCTGGGGCGGCGGCTGGATCTCCCAGCTGGGCAACTCGATGGAGTGGGGCAACGGCTACGCCGACTTCGCCGGTTCCGGCGTGGTCCACGCTGTCGGCGGTGTGGCGGCTCTTGCCGGTGCCATCGTCCTCGGACCCCGCATCGGGAAGTTCGACAAGGACGGCAAGCCCCGGGCCTTACCCGGCCATCACATCCCGATGGCCATGCTGGGCACCTTCATCCTGCTGTTCGGCTGGTTCGGCTTCAACGCCGCATCGACGTTCGCCGCCACCGACGTGCAGTTCGCGACGGTCGCCACCAACACCGCGATCGCCGCGGCGTTCGGCGCCATCGTCGCCATGCTGTGGATCACGAAGCGGGGCGGCAAGCCCGAT
>DATDIY010000274.1:0-3591 GCA_036520815.1 Acidimicrobiales bacterium | reverse complement strand
CAGTCGGCGAGGAAGCAGCCGACGCCGACGGCGACGGCGCCGGCGAGCAGGAAGCCGGTGAGCACCGGTGCCGGGGCCACGATCTCCCGGAACGCCGACCACGCCCCGTCGAGCTGCGTTCGGGCACTCGACACCGTGTCGGATGTGGGGAGCAGGGCGAAGGTCGTCTCGACGAAGAACAGCCAGGTGGTCACCAGCGCCCAGATGACCGTCGAGATGCCGAGGCTCAGGAGGATGCCGAGGCGACGACGGCGGCACACGGCGGCGGTGAGGTGGCCGACGGTGGCGAGGGTGGCGAGCGGGGCGAAGAAGCTCCACGAGTCGAAGATGCGGCAGAAGCCGAACAGGGCGGCGAGGGTGAGCGCCCACAACGACAGTTCGGTCAGCAGCAGATGTGATCGGGCGGGGCCGGGCGGAATGGTGGACCGCGTCCGATCCGGGATCGAGGTGGCGTCGGGAGGGCGCGGTGGTTCCGGTGCCGTGGCGATGGGTGGCGGGAGGGTCGAGGTCACCGCGGCCTCCGTGCGGCACCGCTGGTCGTGCGCCGGGAGACGACCGAGGCCCAGCCGGCCACGAGCGGCGTGTCCGGCCCGATCCGCACCACCGAGCCGTTCACGACGGGACCGGCCGAGGTGGTCGGCGTGAAGGCGAGCTGGGCTTCGAGACCCGACGCCTGCACCCGGGTGCGGAAGACGTCGAGCTCGGCGGACGGCGTATCCCCCGTCAGCAGGATCAGCGCGCCGCTCACCCCCGAATGGCCGAGCAGTTCCACCGGCGCGTCCATCCCGGGGACACGGCTCGGTTCGATGCACGCCAGGGCCTCGAGGAGCCCTTCGACGTGGTGGCGGCCGGCGCCGAACCCGCTGTCGGTTCCGCTGGTGGTGACCAGGCGGACGAGGTCGCGTCGGCGCGCCCCGGCCAGCACGATGCTCGCGGCCGCCGACACCGCCCGCTCGAACGTCGCCGCCGAGTGGACGGCGCGCCGGTCGTCGAGGATCACCGTGGTGCGGCCCTGCCACGGCAGCTCGTCCTGGCGGACCATGAGCTCGTCGTGGCGGGCGGTCGCCGCCCAGTGCACCCGACGCAGGTCGTCGCCGACGACGTAGGCCCGCAGCGCGTAGAAGTCCTCGCCGTTGCGCCCGAGCGAGTTCGGGTGCTCGGCTCCGGCGAGGGGGTCGTTGCCGGAGCTGAGGGGCAGGGCGACGAGCGGCTCGATCTCCGGGTAGACGACCAGCTCGGAGACCCCCGCCGCCGGCAGCCGCAGGCGGGCCATCCCGAACGGATCGGTGAGCTCCACCTGCAACGGCCCGACGGTGACGATGCCGCGTCGAGCCGTCGAGAAGCGGTAGGCGGCGCGGACCTCGGCCCCGGCCCGCAGAGGGCCGACGAGGAGGCTGGCGCCCCGCGTGCCCGACACCTGGTCGCGCACCGAGAGCACCGGACTCGAGCGGCGCCCCCGGTTGCTCACGGTGAGATCGACGCGGGACGACGAGCCGGCGTGGACCTTCGGTGGATGCAGCACTCGATGGACGCTGACGTCGATGCGGGTGAGCACGAGCCACAGCACGGACGCGACGAGCAGGACGGCCAACGCCGCCCCGGCGATGTAGCCCTCGATCGTGCCGAAGACACGGCCGGCGATCAGCAGGATCCCGGCCAGCAGGCCGGTGCCCCAGCCACGGCGGGTGAGCACCGGGTCAGACCTGTCCGGCCGCCGTGGGCACGGGGAGGGCGGCCAGGACCTCCTGGAGGGCGGCGGCCGGGTCGATCCCCTGCAGCTGCGCTTCGGGGGTCACGACCAGACGGTGGGCGAGCACGGGCTCGGCGAGCGCCTTGACGTCGTCGGGCACCACGTAGGGCCGACCCTGGGCGGCGGCGCGGGCTCGGGCGACGCGCAGCAGCGAGAGCGTGGCGCGCGGCGACATGCCGAGAGCCAGATGGGGGTGGCGGCGCGTGGCTTCGGCGAGGTCGACGAGGTACTCGCGGATGGCGGGCGACGCGTGCACGGTGCGGGCGGCGGCGATGAGCCCGTTGACGTCGGCCGCCGTGGCGACCGGGGTGAGGCGGGGCGGCACCGAGTTCCCGTGCGTCTCGAGCACCTCGAGCTCCGCGGCGCGGTCCGGGTAGCCGACCGAGGCGCGCATCAGGAACCGGTCGAGCTGGCTCTCCGGAAGGGGATAGGTGCCCTCGTGCTCGACCGGGTTCTGGGTGGCGATCACCATGAACGGCGGACCGAGCGGATAGGTCGAGCCGTCGACGGTCACCTGGTTCTCCGCCATGGCCTCGAGCAGCGCCGACTGGGTCTTCGGGGATGCCCGGTTGAGCTCGTCGCCGAGCACGATCGACGAGAACACCGGCCCGGGGCGGAACTCGAACTCGGACTGCGAGCGGTTCCAGACGGTGACGCCGACCACGTCGGAGGGCAGCAGGTCAGGGGTGAACTGGATGCGCCCGAAGTCGCAGTCGATGGACGCGGCCAGGGCCTTGGCCAGCGTCGTCTTCCCGACGCCGGGGACGTCCTCGAGCAGCAGGTGGCCCTCCGAGACGAGGCAGAGGAGGGCCAGCTCGACCACGTCCGCCTTGCCCTGGATCGCCCGCCCCACGGCAGCGCTGATGCCGCCGAAAAGCTCGGCGAACGTTGCCGCACGTGGCTCCGTCTCCTGGGTTGTCACCCGTGTGGCTCCTCTCGCCGAACGCGGGTCAGGGGGAACACCCGCCCGCTCAGGCTACGCGTCCGGCCGGCCTTCGGTACGGTCGGCACGGTGACCAGCGACATCGTCCTCGCCATCGACATCGGGGGTACGAAGCTGGAGGCGGGGCTGGTCGCCAGGGACGGATCCATCGTGCGCCGGGCTCGAACGGCGACGCTCGCCCGGGCCGACGGCGAGACCCTCTTCACCGCCCTCACAGAGCTGATCGACGACGTGCTCGCCGACGGCCCCGGTCCGTCGGTCTGCGGCGTGGGCACCGGCGGACCCATGACCGCGCAAGGCGCCACCGTCTCGCCGATCAACATCCCGGCGTGGCGAGGCTTCCCGTTGCGCGAACGACTGGTGGGCCACCTCGGGCTCCCCACCTTCGTCGACAACGACGCCAAGGCGTTGGCGTTGGCCGAGGGCTGGGTCGGGGCGGCAGTGGGCACCGCCGACTTCGTGGCGATGGTGGTGTCGACCGGTGTCGGCGGCGGGATCGTGCTCGACGGACGGCTGCTCGACGGAGCGGAGGGCAATGCCGGGCACATCGGGCATGTGATCGTCGAGCCCGGCGGCCATCGCTGCGGCTGCGGGGCCCGAGGATGCCTGGAGGCGGAGGCGTCGGGGACCGCCATCGCCGCCATCACCGGGCGCCCTCCGGTCGATGCGGGGCCCGACGTGATCCTGCGCACCGGCACCCTGGTCGGCCGCGCCGTCGCGTCCGTGGCCAACCTGCTCGATCTCCGTCTCGCCGTCGTGGCCGGCTCGGTCGCCCTCGGGTTCGGTGATCCCTTCTTCGCCGCCGCCCAGGCCGAGCTCGACCGCTGCGCCCGACTCGACTTCTCCGTGGGTGCGCAGATCCGTCCCGGCCAGCTCGGGGCCGACGGGCCACTGGTCG
>DATDIY010000273.1:0-3510 GCA_036520815.1 Acidimicrobiales bacterium | reverse complement strand
GATCCCGCCGCCGAGGGCGACCCCGCCGAGCAGGATCCGAACGCGACGCCGGCTCCCGACGCACCGGACACCGACGGGGGCGCGCCGCCGGGCGGCGACAACGGCAACCCTGGCAACGGGGGCGGCGGAGGCGGCGGCGGGAACTAGCGCCCGAGCACGGGCGATGCGACGAAGGCGCTCGTCGTGGGTGATGCTGGAGCGGTGAGCGACCTCGACGACCTCCTGGCCCTTCAGGCCAACGACACGACCGCCGACCAGCTCCGCCATCGGCGCGAGACGCTCCCGCAGCGGTCCCGGCTGGTCGAGCTGGTGCAGGAGCGGGCCGCGGTCGAGGCGGGTGTCGTGGACCCACGGGCTCGACGCGACGAGCTGGCCCGAGAGCAGCTCAAGCTCGAGGACGAGATCGGGCGGATCGAATCGAAGCGGGTGCAGGTCGACAAGCAGCTCTACGGCGAGGGGCTCACCTCCCCGAAGGAGGCCCAGGCCCTCCAGGCCGACCTCGAATCGCTGAAGCGCCGCCAGGACTTCCTCGAGGAGCAGGTGCTCGAGCTCATGGAGCAGATCGAGCCGCTCGATGCCGAGCTGTCGTCCGCCAACCAGGCGCTCACCGCCAACTCGACCGAGCACGAGGAGGTGACAGCGGCGCTGGCCGCGGCGGAAGTCGACCTGGATGCAGAGCTGGAGAGGGTCGCCGAGGCGCGGTCCGCCCTCGTCGATGCCGTGCCCGCGTCTCTACTGGCCGAGTACGAGCGTCTCCGCCCCCAGTACGGCGGCGTCGCCGTCGCCCGGCTCGACCACGGCACCTGCCAGGGGTGCTTCCTCACCCTCGCCGCCGCCGAGGTCGACGAGATCAGGCGAGCCCCGGCCGACGCGCTTCTCCACTGCCCCGACTGCGGGCGGCTGCTCGTTCGATGACCGCACCGGTTCGATGATCCTCTGGTTCGCCGGCGTCAGCTTCGTGTTCGTGTGGTGGGTCTTCCGCAGCCCCGCGCTCGACTACCGCCTCGTGATGCTCGGCTCGATCCTGCCGGTGGGCGAGGTCGTCTTCGGTGGGCCTCGGCTGCTGCACACGTTGGTCGGACCGGTGGCACTGTTGGCGCTGCTCATGCTCGCCACGCAACGGCGGCGCCTGGTGCGACGACGATGGATCGGTCTGCTGATCGGCCTGCTCATGCATCTCGCCCTCGACGGCATCTGGGCGCGGGCCGACGTGTTCTGGTGGCCGTTCTTCGGCACCGACTTCGGCACCGAGGGACTGCCCGAGCTCGGGCATCCGGTCGGTCTCACGATCCTGTTCGAGCTGGCCGGGTTGGCCTGTCTGGCCTGGGCGTGGCGGACGTTCGGCTTCTCCGACCGGGCCACCAGGGACCGATTCGTGCGCACCGGTCACCTGAACCGCACCGTCTCCCAGCCGCCCACCTGCTGAGGTCTCGGTGCTGATCGTCGTGCGCCACGGGCGCACCGAACACAACGCCACCGGGCGCCTGCTGGGCCGGCTCGACCCTCCGCTCGACGAATTGGGACGCCGCCAGGCGAAGGCGCTCGCCGACGCCGTGGGTCCGGTCGACCGGGTGATCTCCAGCCCGCTGCTGCGCACGCGGGAGACCGCGGAAGGCTTCGGGGCCGAGGTGGAGATCGACGAGCGCTGGATCGAGCTCGACTACGGCGAGCTCGACGGCGCCCCTCTCGGCGCGGTGCCGCCGGAGCTGTGGCAGGAGTGGCGTGACGACATCACGATGCGGCCGCCGGGGGGCGAGACGCTGGTGGAGCTGGGGGAGCGGGTGTGGTCCGCCCTCGACGACCTGGCGACCCACGGGACGGCGAGCGAGCGCACGACCGTCGTGGTCACCCACGTGTCACCGGTGAAGGCGGCGGTGGCGTGGGCGCTCGGCGTCGGTCAGGAGATCACCTGGCGGCTGTGGGTGGCGCCGGCGTCGATCACCCGGATCGGGACGACACCCCACGGCGGGATCCTCCACACGTTCAACGAGATCGCCCACCTCGACGGCGTCGTCCCGCCGGAGTCCTGAGCCGGGTCCGCCCGGCGCGCGAAACTCCCGGCCGTGATGGCAGTGGAGATCGCGGACTGGTCGGACTTCTTCGTGGCGATGGCGGGGTCGGCAGCTGCCCTCGCCGGTCTGCTGTTCGTCGCCATCTCCATCAACATCAAGGAGATCCTCTCCGACGACTCGCTCCCACGACGCGCCGGGCAGACCGTCGCCCTGCTGGTGAGCTCGCTGCTGGTGTCCGGTGCGGCCCTCATCCCCGACCTCTCGGAGTCGGCGCTCGGAATCGTGCTGCTCGTCGTGACGGGTGCAACGTGGGCCTTCATCGCGCTGATGGTCGCTCGGGAGGCCCGACCCGGACAGCCCGGCGGGGAGCCGCGCGAGGGCGGGTCCTGGAAGTGGCGGGTCGCTCTCACCCAGATGGCCACCCTCCCCGCGGTGATCGGGTCGGTGGTGTTGATCGCCGGTTCGGCCAACGGCCTCTACTTCGTGGCCGCCGGCATCCTGATCAGCCTCGCGGTGGCGGTCATCAATGCCTGGGTGCTGATGGTCGAGATCCTCCGCTGAGCCGGGATCACCCGTCGTAGCATCGGGTTCTCGCCGTCGACGAAGGGGGACCCGATGGACGTGCAGGCTGTCTCCGACACGCTCGAGATCCACGATGTGCTCTTCAACTACGCGTGGGCGTGTGACAACCGAGACTGGGAGCTGTTGCGATCGGTGTTCACCGACGATGCCCGCCTCGACTACTCCTCCGCCGGTGGTCCCGCCGGCGGGCCTGACGAGACGTGCGCCTGGCTCGAGGAGTCGTTGAGCCAGATCCAGATCGAGCACGTCGTGTCGAACATCCAGGTCCGCCTCGACGGTGACGGGGCGACGGTCCGCGCCATGTTCCACTGCACCGTGCTCATCGCCGACAGCCAGATGACGACCGGCGGCTACTACCACGACGAGGTCCGCCGCACGGCCGACGGATGGAAGCTGTCGAGCCTCGTCGAGGACAACCGCTGGATGCGGCCCCGGCTCGAGGGTGCTTGACGGATGGGGTCTCCGACAGGCACCATCGTCGGGATGCGTCCGACGACCGGCCTCCTGAAGAACTCACTCGAGGACGCACTCCATGAGGATCCCGCCCCAGCAGCCCAGCCCGATGCCCTTCGGGCGCTACGCGCCGTTCCCGCCCATCGACCTGCCCGACCGCACGTGGCCGGACAAAGTGATCACCGAGGCGCCGCGCTGGCTCTCGACCGACCTGCGCGACGGCAACCAGGCGCTCATCGACCCGATGAGCCCGGCCCGCAAGATGACGATGTTCGACCTCCTGGTCCGGATGGGCTACAAGGAGATCGAGGTCGGCTTCCCGGCGGCCAGCGAGACCGACTTCGCCTTCGTCCGCCAGCTGATCGAGAGCGACCGGATCCCCGACGACGTCACGATCTCGGTGCTGACCCAGGCGCGGGACGACCTGATCGAGCGCAGCGTGCAGTCGCTGGTCGGCGTACCG
>DATDIY010000272.1:0-4974 GCA_036520815.1 Acidimicrobiales bacterium | reverse complement strand
AGGTCGCTGCGCAGTCGTTCGAGCAGACGGATGCGCTCGTCGAGCATCGGGCGCCACCGCGCCGACATCGCGCTCCACTGGCGATTGGTCGGGCCCGCCTGCGCCGGGAGCGCGGAGAGCGCCTCGCCGATCTCCTCGAGGCTGAGCCCGACCCGCTGGGCGGCCTGGATGAACGCCAGTCGGCGGAGCACGTCGCGGCGGAACCGGCGCTGCCCTCCGTCGGTGCGCTCCGAGCTGATCAGGCCCTTCGACTCGTAGAAGCGGATGGCCGACACCGCCAGCCCGGAGCGCTCGGCCACCGCCCCGATCGCCAGCCCCGATTCGGACGTGTCGGTCCTGCTCATCCCCGGTTCCTCCTCGGCACGGTCGTGGCCCTTGACCTCAAGTTCACTTGAGATCGTACCGCCGCTCCCGATCCACCCGAACCCCCGCCCCCCCCGAAGGTGGTTCGTCTGGCGCGCTATGGCGTTGTGAAACGAACCAGCATTGGGGGAGGGGGTTCGTATCCTCGGGCGTCATGGCCCGCCGACCGTCACCCGAGCTCGTCGAGCGGCGGCGCGCCTCGGTCCCCGCCATCACCTTCCCCGAGCAGCTCCCGGTCTCGCAGCGGCGCGACGAGATCGCCGAAGCCATCCGCGACCACCAGGTCGTGATCGTCGCCGGCGAGACCGGCTCGGGCAAGACCACCCAGCTCCCCAAGATCTGCCTCGAGCTCGGCCGCGGGATCGAGGGGACCATCGGCCACACCCAGCCCCGGCGGCTGGCGGCGCGCACCGTCGCCGCCCGCATCGCCGAGGAGCTCCACGTCGAGGTGGGCGACGCCGTCGGCTACGCCGTGCGCTTCACCGACCGGGTCCGTGACACCACGCTCGTGAAGCTGATGACCGACGGCATCCTGCTCAACGAGCTGCAGCGCGACCGGATGCTGCGGGCCTACGACACGATCATCATCGACGAGGCCCACGAGCGGAGCCTCAACATCGACTTCCTCCTCGGGTACCTCGCCCAGCTCCTGCCGCAGCGTCCCGACCTGAAGGTGATCGTCACCTCCGCCACCATCGAGACCGACCGGTTCTCGGAGCACTTCGGTGGCGCACCGATCATCGAGGTCAGCGGGCGGACGTTCCCCGTCGAGATGCGGTACCGGCCGCTCGAGGCGCAGGCCGGCGACCAGATCGCCGGCATCACCGACGCGGTGCGCGAGCTGCGCCGGGAGGGGCCGGGAGACGTGCTCGTGTTCCTGTCGGGGGAACGGGAGATCCGCGACACCGCCGACGCGCTGAGGGCGTTGGAGCTCACCGACACCGAGGTGCTGCCCCTCTACGCCCGCCTCTCGACCGGCGAGCAGCAGCGGGTGTTCCAGACCCACCGCGGGCGGCGCATCGTGCTCGCCACCAACGTGGCCGAGACCTCGATCACCGTGCCCGGCATCCACTACGTCGTCGATCCCGGCACCGCCCGCATCTCCCGCTTCAGCCAACGGTTGAAGGTGCAACGGTTGCCGATCGAGCCGGTGTCGCAGGCGTCGGCCAACCAGCGGGCGGGGCGCTGCGGGCGCGTCGCCGACGGCGTGTGCATCCGCCTCTACGACGAGGACGACTTCGACGCCCGGCCCGAGTACACCGAGCCCGAGATCCTCCGCACCAACCTGGCCTCGGTCATCCTGCAGATGACCGCCATCGGGCTCGGCGACATCGAGGCGTTCCCGTTCCTCGACCCTCCCGACCGCCGGGCCATCGCAGACGGCATCCGTCTGCTCGAGGAGCTCGGCGCCCTCGAACCCGACGACCCCGAGCACCCCGAGCATCCCGGTCGCCGGCTCACCGACGTCGGTCGGCGCCTGGCCCGGCTGCCCATCGACCCGCGCTTCGGGCGCATGGTGCTCGAGGCGGGGGAGCGCGGCTGCCTGCGCGAGGTGCTGGTGATCGCCGCCGCCCTCTCCATCCAGGACCCGAGGGAGCGCCCCGCCGACCAGCAGGCCCAGGCCGACCAGCAGCACGCCCGCTTCAACGTCCCGGGCAGCGACTTCCTCGCCTTCCTCCAGCTGTGGCACCACGTGCGCACCAAGCAGCGCGAGCTGTCGGGTAGCCGCTTCCGGCGGATGTGCCGCGACGAGTACCTCAACTTCCTGCGCATCCGCGAGTGGGCCGACGTGCACAGCCAGCTGCGCCAAATCGTCGCCGACCTCGGGATGACCCAGAACCGGGAGGAGGCCGACCCCGACGAGGTGCACAAGGCCCTGCTCGCCGGCCTGCTCAGCCATGTCGGCCAGAAGGACCGCGAGACCCGTGAGTACCTCGGCGCCCGCCAGGCCCGCTTCGCCATCTTCCCCGGGTCGTCGCTCAGCCGGAAGCCGCCGGCGTGGGTGATGGCCGCCGAGCTGGTCGAGACCTCCCGGCTGTTCGCCCGCACCGTCGCCGGCATCGAGCCCGAGTGGGCCGAGGAGCTCGGCGAGCACCTGGTCAAGCGCAGCTTCAGCGAGCCGCACTGGTCGTCGAAGCGGGGCGCGGCGATGGCCCGCGAACGGGTGACCCTCTACGGGCTGCCAGTGGTGACCGACCGGGTGGTCCCGCTGGCCCGGGTCGACCGCGAGCTGGCCCGCGAGCTGTTCGTCCGCCACGCCCTGGTGGAGGGTGACTGGCACACTCACCACGCCATGTTCCGCCGCAACCGGGAGCTGCTGGCGGAGCTCGACGACCTGGAGCACCGCTTCCGTCGGCGCGACCTCGCCCTCGACGACGACGCCCTCGAGCAGCTCTACCTCGACCGTCTGCCGGCCAAGGTCGTGTCGGCCCGGCACTTCGACTCGTGGTGGAAGAAGGCCCGGCGGCACGAGCCGGACCGGCTGACCTTCACCCTCGACGACCTGCTCGGCGCAGCGGGCGACGAGCTCCACGACGACGACTTCCCGGCGCGGTGGCAGCAGGGCCCGCTCGCCCTCGGACTGTCCTACCTCTACGAACCGGGCTCGCCCGACGACGGCGTCGCCGTGCACGTGCCCGTCGGCGTGCTCAACCAGCTGCGGCCCGACGGGTTCGAATGGCTGGTGCCCGGCCTGCGGGCCGAGCTGATCACCGCCCTGGTGAGGGCGCTGCCCAAGGAACTGCGTCGACCGCTCGTCCCCGTGCCCGACCACGTCGACGCCTTCCTCGCCGCCAACGGGCCCGACGACGGGCCGCTGTTGCCTCTGCTGTCGCGCCACATGGGGCGAGCCGGTGGTCAGCCGGTCCCTGTCGAGGCGTGGGACCTCGCCGCTCTTTCTCCGCACCTGCGGATGACCTACCGGGTCGAGGACCCCGACGGGAAGGTGCTCGGCGAGTCGAAGGACCTCGGCGGGCTGCAGCAGCGCCTCGCCCGCGACGTGCGCCAGGCCCTGTCGAGCGCCACCCGCAGCTTCGAACGCCGAGGACTCGTCGACTGGGACTTCGGGGAGCTGCCCCGGCGGGTGCGCCACGACGTCGGCGGCCAGTCCGTGGAGGGCTTCCCGGCGCTGGTCGACGAGGGCGAGTCGGTCGGGCTGCGCCTGGTCGACTCCGCCGCCGAACAGGTGCGCACCACCTGGCGAGGGGAGCGGCGACTCTTGCGCCTCACCGTGCCGTTGTCGATGAAGGGCGTGCAGGGCCGGCTCACCAACGCCACCCGCCTGGCCCTCGCCGCCAGTCCCTATCCCTCCGTCGACGCCCTGCTCGAGGAGTGCGTGATCACCTCGATCGACGCCCTCATGCGCACGAACGGTGCACCCGTGTGGGACGCGGTCGCCTTCGACGAGCTGCGCGCCTCGGTGCGCGCCGAACTGGAAGCCGACGTGCTCGCCGTGGTGCGCCTCGTGGGCGACATCGCCTCCGAAGCCAACGCCGTCGACCGTCGCATCGGCGAGCCGGCGGCCGCCGCCTTCGGTCCCGCCCTCGACGACGTGGCCGAGCAGCGGGGCACCCTCGTCTACCCCGGGTTCGTCGCCGCCACCGGCCGCGACCGGCTCGCCGACGTGCTGCGCTACCTGCAGGCCATCAGCTTCCGGCTCGACAAGCTCGGTCAGTCCGTCGCCCGTGACACCAAACGGATGGCGACCGTGCACGCCGTCGACGCCCGCTTCGCCGAGGTCCTCGAAGCCATCCCGCCGGGCGGCCCGGCCGACGCCGAGCTGACCCGCATCGGCTGGATGATCGAGGAGCTGCGCGTCAGCCTGTTCGCCCAGCCGCTCGGCGCCGCGCCCGGCACCTCCGAGAAGCGGATCCTCGACGCCATCGCCGCCGTGCCCCGCTGATCCCCCCCTGCATAGGCGCTCCCCTCCCGGGAAAGGCGAAGAGAGTGTTCATGTCCTCCCTCTCCCGGGGTATGTGCTTTGCCGTCTAGTGAAGTCGGGCCTGGGAGGGCGCATGTACATCGGTATCGGCACCATCGTCGTGATTCTCCTCATCATCGTGGTGGTGTTGCTCCTTCGCGGCCGCGCCTGATCCTGCGCAGTCCGCCGAGGTGGTCCGGCGGACCGCGATGAGGTCGGTAGGGTGCCGGCGATGCGAGGGCGAGCCGCATCACGGTCGGGGATGCGCACCTGGTGGGGGCGGGGGTCGAGTTGGTGGGGGCGGGGGTCGAGCTGGTGGGGATGGGCAGCCGTCGGGCTGTTCGTCGGCACCCGGTTCGCCACCGCTCTGGTCGCCTGGCTGACCTACCGGCACGAGCCAGGTGTGCCGTTCGAGTCGCTGCTCACGACATGGGACGCCTCCTGGAACGCCATGGTGGCGGACCGCGGCTACGTCGAGCTCGAGCCCGGCGGCGTGGTGGGCCACCCCCAGCAGCTCCTCGCCTTCTTCCCGGTCCTGCCGATGCTGGCCCGGGCCCTCCACGCCGTGACCGGGCTGTCGGTGCCCTACTCCGGTCTGCTCGTGTCGATGGCGTGTGGCCTGGCCGGCACCGTCGCCCTTTGGCGTCTCGTGCAGCGCCGCTACGACCGCGACGTGGCGTCGGACTCGGTGC
>DATDIY010000271.1:0-3597 GCA_036520815.1 Acidimicrobiales bacterium | reverse complement strand
GATCGCGTCCACCGGCGCTGACCTCGGCGCCTGTCTCGTGGGGGCGCTCGGAGCGCTCTCCGGTCCGCTCCACGGAGGCGCACCCAGTCGGGCCCTCGACCTGCTCGACGAGATCGGCGACCCGGCCCGCGCTGGCGAGGTGGTCGAGGCCCACGTGGTCGCCGGCGAGCGCATCATGGGTTTCGGCCATGCCGTCTACGTCGGCGAGGACCCCCGATCGCTGCTGCTCGGTCGCATCGCCGGTGAGCTGGGGGGCGAGCGGGCCGAGCTGGCCCACGCCGCCGAGCGGGCGGTCACCGCCGCCCTCGCCCGACTCAAGCCCGACCGCGACCTGCGCACCAACGTGGAGTTCTATGCCGGCGTCGTGATGGAGCGCTGCGGCATCCCTCGGGAGCTGTTCACCTCGACCTTCGCCGTGAGCCGAGCCGCCGGCTGGAGCGCCCACGCCCTCGAGCAGGTCGCCACCCGTCGGATCATCCGCCCCTCGGCCCGCTACACCGGCCCGGCACCGGCCCAGCCGGTGCGGCTGGTGGAGGAGGGAGGCTCTCGTTGATCGAGCACGAGGACGGCCCTTCTGCACCTCGGAGGTTGTGGCACTCGACGGGACTGGGGAAGGATCTCCCTCATGTCCGACGGAGCGGTTGAGCACGGGGAACTGATCACGCCGGGAGGCCTGCCCGAGGATGCTCCCGCCACACCGGAGCCGGAGAACGACGGCGAGTACGTCTCCGAACCGGCCAAGGTGATGCGGGTCGGGTCGATGATCAAGCAGCTGCTCGACGAGGTCCGCTCGACCTCGCTCGACGAGCCCTCACGGCAGCGGCTGCGGGCGATCTACGACACCTCGATCGAGGAGCTCGGCTCGGCCCTGTCGCCGGACCTGCGCGACGAGCTGCAGCGTCTGGCGTTCCCGTTCGCGGAGAACGGCACGCCCAGCGAGGTCGAGCTGCGGGTGGCCCAGGCCCAGCTCGTCGGCTGGCTCGAGGGCCTGTTCCACGGCATCCAGGCGACGCTGTTCGCCCAGCAGATGGCGGCCCGCCAGCAGCTGGAGAACATGCGGGGCCAGCTGCCCCCGGGGATGCTCCCGCCCGGCGCTGGTGGCCCGGCGGGACCAGGGGGTCCTGGCGGTCCCGGGGGGCCGGTGCCGCCGGAGGACCGGCCCGGCACCTACCTCTGAACGCTCGTCGCTTGGCGGCTCAGGTGCTGCGGATCTCGAGCTTGGCCTTGGAGAGCTGGTAGCCCGAGACCAGGAACACCAGTCCGAGGATCACCAGCAGGATGCCGGCCACCACCGCGGCGATGGTCTTGATCGAGTCGGGACCGGCCCAGAACACGATGATCGCCAGGAAGATCGAGATGGCGGCCTGCAGCAGGAAGGCGCCCCGCCCGAGGTCCTTCGGCACCATGAACGCCGCGACGAGCGCCAGCACGCCGGTGATCAGGAAGTCGAGGCCGATCAGCCACACGATCAGGTTGGTCGACTTCTCGGGCACGAACAGCAGGGCGATGCCGATGCCGAGGTTGACGAGCCCTCGGAACAGCAGCAGACCCCAGTAGGTGCCCTGACGATGGGTGGTGATCGCCTCGACCGCCTGGCCGAAGCCGATGACGATGAAGAAGATGCCGAGGATGCGAGCCACGACGATGACGGAGCGGTCGGGCCAGACCAGCAGGATGACGCCGGCGACCAGGCAGATCAGCCCGATGCTGTAGGCGAGGATCCGCGAGCTGCGAAGCAGGTCCATGGTGGAACGGTCTGTATCGGGCATCGTCGCCCCCCTCTCGGCCGGCGCCTGCAGCGCCGAGTTGTGCTGCGAATCGTATGGCGGAGATCGATCGCGTTCGGGGATGTCCGGCCCCGGGGCGGGGGCCGGGCGTCGGCGCTACGATCCTCCCCGGAGCATCACACCGGTGTAATTCGCGTCCACAGGCTGTGGACAACCTCCCGAGATGGATCGTGGGACGGTGGAGCGTCGGTGGGGTGGTGGGTCACGTCACGGTCGTGCACACCGGTGGTGGAGCAGGATCGTGACCCGAAGCGTCGACGAGGAGTTCCCGGGTGCCGGATTCGTTCACCCACCTGCATCAGCACACCGAGTTCTCGATGCTCGACGGTGCGGCACGAGTGGGCGACGTGGTGGCGGCCGCCGCCGCCGACGGCCAGCCCGCGGTCGGCATCACCGACCACGGGAACATGTACGGGATCCTCGACTTCTACAAGGCGGCCAAGGAACAGGGCGTCAAGCCCATCATCGGCACCGAGCTCTACCAGGCCTACGACCACCGCACCGAGCGACCGGCGCGCCGGGGGCGCATGGACGACTCCGGTGGCGAGGCCGAGGGCGGGCGCAAGGCCTACTACCACCTCACCGCGCTGGCCGAGAACAACATCGGCTACAAGAACCTGATCCAGCTCTCCAGCCGGGCCTACCTCGAGGGCTACTACATGAAGCCCAAGGTCGACTGGGAGCTGCTCGAGGACCACCACGAGGGCATCATCGCCTCCACCGGGTGCCTGGGCGGGCAGGTCCTGCAGGCGCTGATGAACGGCGACGAGAAGGGCGCGCTGGAGAAGGCGGCCCGGCTGCAGGACATCTTCGGGCGCGACAACCTCTTCGTCGAGATCCAGGACCACGGCATCCCGGAGCAGCACCGCACCAACCCCCAGCTGTTCGAGATCGCCCGCAAGATCAGGGCCCCCCTGCTCGCCACCAACGACAGCCACTACACCCACCAGCACGACGCCGTCTCCCACGACGCCCTGCTGTGCGTGCAGACCGGGTCGCTGATGAGCGATCCCGACCGGTTCAAGTTCCACGGCGACCAGCACTACCTCAAGACGGCGGCGGAGATGCGCTCGCTGTTCGGCGAGGTGCCCGAGGCGTGCGACAACACGCTGTGGGTCGCCGAGCGCTGCGACGTCGAGATCGAGTTCGGTAAGCCCCAGCTGCCCAACTTCCCGTTGCCCGAGGGCTTCGAGGACGACACCGCCTACCTCCAGCACCTCACCATGGAGGGGGCCCGGGAGCGCTGGGGCCACGACCTGCCCGACCACATCGTCGAGCGCCTGGCCTACGAGCTGAAGGTGATCTCCGACATGGGGTTCAGCTCGTACTTCCTCATCGTCTGGGACCTCATCAAGCACGCCCGTGACGGCGGCATCCGCGTCGGCCCTGGTCGTGGATCGGCCGCCGGCTGCGCGGTTGCCTACTCGCTGCGCATCACCGACCTCGACCCCATCGAGTACGACCTGCTCTTCGAGCGGTTCCTCAACCCCAGCCGCATCTCGATGCCCGACATCGACATGGACTTCGACTCCCGCTACCGCGACGAGATGATCCGCTACGCGGCCGAGCGGTACGGGCGTGACCACGTCGCCCAGATCGTGACCTTCTCCACCATCAAGGCCCGGGCCGCGGTGCGCGACGCCGCTCGCGTGCTCGGCTACCCCTACGCCCTCGGGGACAAGGTGGCCAAGGCCATGCCGCCCCTGGTGATGGGCCGCGACACGCCGCTGTACGCCTGCTTCGAGGAGCACCCCAAGTTCACCGACGGCTTCAAGATGGCCAGCGACCTGCGCGAGATGTACGCCGTCGA